>JASFRI010000017.1:0-23296 GCA_050115015.1 Acidobacteriota bacterium | reverse complement strand
CGCTCGGCGTCGGCCGCCGGGCCGTCCTGCGGGATCGCGAGCGGGATGGCGGCGAGGAGTCCGAGGCCGAGGATGCAGAGAACGGCTGTCCTTTGACGGATGCGCATGGTCTCTCCTGCTGCGGGTGAGGTCCATGGACGGCCTCCCCTTCCACGGATGGGGCGGCCAAGTATAGACTCGGCACCGAGGCGCGGGGAAGGGCGGGAACCCGCGCCGGGACGTCGCCCACCGCACCGATCCTCGCCCGGAACCGCTCGGGGAGGCGATGGCTCTCGAACCCGGACAGACCCTGGCCCACTACACCCTCGGCGACAAGATCGGCGAGGGGGGCATGGGCGCCGTGTTCCGCGCGGCGGACACGAAGCTCGGCCGCGACGTCGCCATCAAGGCGCTGCCCGACGAGGTCGCGGCGGACCCGGACCGGCTGGCCCGCTTCCGGCGGGAGGCCCAGATCCTCGCCTCGCTGAACCATCCGAACATCGCCGCCATCTACGGACTGGAGGAGACGGACGGCACGCTCTTTCTCGTCCTGGAGCTGGTCGAGGGGGAGGACCTCGCCGCGCGGCTCGCCCGTGGCCCCATCCCGGTCGAGGAGGCGGTCGGCATCGCCCTGCAGATCGCCGAGGGGCTGGAGGAGGCCCACGAGCACGGGATCATCCATCGGGACCTGAAGCCGGCGAACGTCAAGCTGACCGGCGCGGGGAAGGTGAAGATCCTCGACTTCGGGCTCGGCAAGGCGATCGAGGGCGGGCCGGAGGGCGGCGGGGACCCGTCGATGTCGCCCACGCTGACCGCCGCCGCCACGCGGGCGGGGATCATCATGGGGACCGCGGCGTACATGAGCCCGGAGCAGGCCCGGGGGGGCTTCGTCGACAAGCGCGCCGATGTCTGGGCGTTCGGCTGTGTGCTACTGGAGATGCTCTCGGGCTCGAGGACCTTCGCGGGCGAGACCATCTCCGATACGCTGGCGGCCGTGCTCAAGACCGACCCCGAATGGTCGTCGCTGCCCGCCGACGTGGGACCCCGGCTCCGGCGCCTCCTGGCACGCTGTCTGGACAAGAAGCCGCGCACGCGCCTTCGCGACATCGGCGAGGCCCGGATTGCGCTGGAGGAAATGCTGTCGGGGCCCGACGAGGAGGCCGCGGAGGCGGTCGGGGTCGGCACGGTGACGGGTCGGCGTGGGCGGGGCCTCATCGTCATGGTGGCGGTCGTGCTCACGGCCGTGGCGACGGCCGGGGGATTCTGGCTGCTTCGCCCGGTGCCGCCGGACCCCGTCGTCGAGAAGCTGGAGTTCACGATGCCGGGGGTCCTGCTGGACCTGACCCACCCGCCGGCGATCTCGCGGGACGGAAGGCGGATCGTGTTCGCCGCACCTGCCGGGCTGCGGATCCGGGACCTCGGCGATCTCCAGCCGCGCCCCCTCGCCGGGACGGCGGACGCGGCCCACCCGGCCTGGTCGCCGGACGGAACCGCGATCGCCTACTACAAGGCGGGGGCCGTCTGGAGGATCCCGGCGGAGGGGGGCCAGGCGGCCTCGATCGCCGTCGGCGTCGGTTCGATCGACGACAGCGGCGGGCTGTCCTGGGCGGTGGAAGACGAGATCGTCTACGCGGACGGGTTCGGCGTGATCTACGCGGTGTCCAGCAGGGGCGGGGAGTCGCGGGTGGTCGCGGAGCCGGATCATGTCGAGGTCCAGGACCTCCACCAGCCGTATGCGCTTCCGGGAGGCCGGGGCATCCTCTACGTCGCCCATCGCATGGCTCACACGTACGACACGATCGAGGTCGTCGCCGATGGCGAGAGAAGAGTGCTACTGCAGATCGAGGACCAGGAGCTCCGCACGCCGATCTACGCGTCCACGGGGCACCTCCTGTTCCGGCGCTCCACGGGGAACATGGGGCTCTGGGCGGTGCCGTTCTCCCTCGACGCCCTCGAGGTCACCGGGGAACCCTTCCTGGTCACCCGGAACGGAAGCCTGCCCTCCGCCGCCGGGGACGGCTCGCTGCTCTACTCTCCGAGCGGGGGTGAGCTGCTGCGGCAACTGGTCTGGGTGGACCGCGGGGGTAACGAACTGGGCACCGTCGGGGCTGCCGCCATCCATGTCCAGTCCCCCAGCCTGTCCCCCGATGGACGCCGCGTCGTGGCGATGTCGGGGGAGGGGGGCGGGCGGGACATCTGGGTCCACGACCTCGATCGCGGCGCGCAGCTACGGCTCACCTTCTCCCCGGAGGTCGACTGGGATCCGGTCTGGACTCCCGACGGGAAGAACATCGTCTTCTGGGAGGGGAGCAGCCGCGCGATCTCCACGAAGCCGGCGGACGGCACGGGCACCGTCGAGCGGCTGGTGGAGCAGGACTTTCCCGACACCGGCTATCCCAGTATCACCCCGGACGGCCGGACGCTCCTGTTCTGGGTGCGCAACCGGGATACGGAGGGGGACATCTACACGATGTCCATGGAAGGGGAGCGCAAGCCCATGGCACTGGTCCGCAGCCGCTTCGACGAGCAGGACCCGGTGCTCTCCCCCGACGCCAAGTACGTTGCCTACACCGCCGACGAGTCCGGCCGCATGGAAGTCTACCTGACCCGTTTCCCGACCGGCGAGGGGAAGTGGCAGGTGTCGGTCAACGGCGGCCTCAACCCGAGGTGGGACCCCGCGGCCCGGCGTCTCTACTACCTGCAAGGCCGGGACCTGATGGAGGTCGACCTGGGGGAAGGGCCGACGCCGGCGCTCGGCACCCCCCATCGGCTCTTCACGCTGGCGTGGATCGACGACGGTACCTGGTGGACGAACCGCTACGCGGTCACGGGCGACGGCGAGCGCTTCCTCTTCGCCAAGACCCTGCGCGAGCAAGAGGAGACGCCGAGGATGATCCTCGTCCGGAACTGGGTCCGGGAGTTCGAGCAGGATTGAGGGACGGCACCATGGCGTCACCCGGGAGATCGACGGAGGGGAAAGGACAGCCGGAGGCTCTTGACCTGGCCGCCTACCTGCGGCGGCTCGGCCTGGACGCCGTTCCCTCGCCGGATCTCGAGGGGATCGAGACGCTGCACCGCGCCCACCTCCGCAGCATCCCCTTCGAGGACATCGACGTGTGGCTCGGGCACCCCGGCGGCCTCGGCCTGGCGGAGCTGCAGGCGAAGATGGTCCGGGGCGGCCGCGGCGGCTACTGCTTCGAGCAGAACACCCTGTTCGCGGCGGTGCTGCGAGCGGTGGGGTTCCCGGTGCGCACCCTCGAGGCCCGGGTGCGGCCGCCCGGGGCGACGTCTCCCCGGCCGCGGACCCACATGCTCCTCGAGGTGGAGGTCGCGGGTCGGGCGTTCGCGGCGGACGTCGGTTTCGGCGGGGACGGGCCCCTGGTCCCGGTGCCGCTGGACGGGCCACCGATCGAGGGGCCGGGCGGCTGCTACCGGGTCGAGCGTGAGTCGGGGGATCTGCACGTGATGCGCCGTTTCCAGGCCGACGCCTGGGTCGACCTCTACGCGTTCACGCGCGTTCCCGCGGAGCCGGTGGACCTCGAGGTGGCCCACCATTACACATCGACCCACCCGCGCTCGCCCTTCGTCCAGACGTTGACCGTCCAGCGCAGCGAACCGGACGCCCGGTTCATCCTGCGGGACCGGAGCTACACGGTGCGGAGGGGAGGGAGGGACACCGTCCGCGTCATCGATGATGATGCCCTCGGCCCCTTGCTGAAGGGAGCGTTCCTGCTGCGGCTCGACGCCTGCGTGCTGTCCGCGATCCGGGACCGGCTGGGCGCGCCCTAGTCGGTACCTCCCGGACGCTGCGGTCCCGTGGGTCGCAGCGCAGTAGGCGCGGCTTCCCGGCTGGCCGTACTCGCAGCCAACCCGCGCCGGCGTGGGCCTAGGGTCCCTCCGCGCCGCAGATGCTCGTCCCAACGACCTTGTAATAGAGGATGCGCTCGGGTCCGGACATGCCTCCCGGGTGATACAGGGAGTTCGTCGTCACGTCATCGTTGATCTGCACGGGATGGGGAAACTGCGGGTCCGTGTCCTGGTAGACACGGTAGAAGTCCGCGTCCGGGATCGGGACCCACCAGAAGTTCAGGTCGGGGGAGTAGGGGGCGACGAAGAACTCCGCCACGGCACCGGGGATGGTGTCGACCCAGATCGGTCCATAGGCCGGCGCCCAGGTCGACCAGTTGTCGGCATCGTCGACGGTGCGGATGTTGAAGTAGAGAGGGTGGTTCGAGGCCGGCGCGGGCAGGATCAGGTGATCCTCCGGGCCGATATCCATAACCACGTCCGGGAGCCCCGGCAGGATCTCGCTCCACGACACGCTGTAGCCGCGCACCCCGCAGTTGTCGTCCACCGCCGGAGTCCAGAAGATCGCCGCGTCGGACGGCACCCTGCAGGAGTAGAGCGGATGGCTCTCGCTGGCCAGGTTCGTCACCCCCGGCGGTGGGACGTTGTCGAACCAGACCGGCCCCCAGGACTGGTAGCCCGCCCGGTTGCCGGCGGCGTCCTCCGGCATGATGTTGAAGAAGAACGGCTGGACGCTCGCCTCGAGGACGACGTCGTTCGAGGTCGCGTCCGGCGGCAGGAAGTAGCCACCCTCCGGGGATGCCGGCGCGCCCAGGCTCCACTCGGCCCAGTATCCCCCGAGGCCGCAGCCCGCGTCGAAGGATGGGTCCCATTGCACTCCGATCCAGGGCTCGTTGTAGCAGAGCCCGGGGCGGTGGGTGTAGCTGTCGAGGTTGCCGACCGCGGTCGGCGACGTGCCGTCCACGGTGACGTCGACGATGTTCCCGTAGTAGATGTACCCGTACGCGGTGCCCTTCGCGAGCAGCATGTAGCTGCCGTCCGGCACCGTCGGTCCGACGTCCAGGCTCCAGGTGACCCGACGGGAGATCGTCTTGTGCACTGCCCCCGTGAACACCGAGTACTCGTTCGGTACGGGCTCGTGGAGGATCTCGTTGAACTGGTACCAGTGGGAGCGAGGGGACTCCTGGGAGCGTAGCTGCGCGCTGTCGAGCTGGAACACGGCGGGGTCGTCCGGGAGGTCCAGCACGGTCTCGGACGCCACGACGGTGTGTCCGGCGTTGCGCAGGGAGCTCTCGAACTGGAACGAGCCGCCCGGCTGCTCGCAGATCGTGGCGGGACTCACGTCCATGGACAGGGACGCCGGCTCCCGGATGGCCACCGCGATGAGCCCGTAGAAGGCCGTGGGCTGCGGCACGTTGTAGCCGCGTACGTTGGCTCGCCAGGTCCCCGGCGTTCCGGTGAAGATCTTCGCGTACTCCACGTTGTCGTCGTACGTTGCCGAGGAGCCCACCAGCGCGCCGCTGCCGTCGTAGATCCGCAAGTCGAGGTCGTTCACCACCTCGGTGGTCGTTGAGGCGGCATCGGTCCAGACCAGGTAGACCCGGACCTCCTGAAACCCCGCCGGCACCGTGAAGGCGTGATCTTGCTCGTTCCCGGTCCCCGAGATCGAGCTGCCGTCCCAGATCAGCGAGTCCAGCGTCTCCGAGCTGAACACGGCGTGGAGGGCGTCCACCATCCCGTGGCCGAAGTAGGCGGGGCTTCCCATCGGAACCGCCGTGGCCAGCAGGCGCGCCTTGGTCATCTCGGGCCAGTTGCGGTTCTGGGGATACGCCTCCAGCATGAGTGCCGCCACGCCGGCCACCTGCGGCTGGGCCATGCTCGTGCCGTCGGAGTCGCGGTAGAGGCGCCGGTCGGCGTAGAGGTGCGCCGGTGCCAGGGAGTGGATGCGCGTCCCCGGGGCCACGACGTCCGGCTTGATCCGCGTGTGGCCGTCTCCGTCGGTGTCGAGGGGCCCCCAGTTGCTGAAGCAGATCCGCTCGTCGGCCGGGCTGTACGTATCGCCGCACCTGGCAGGGGTGCAGCCGCAGCCGGTGAAATTGCAGGTGTGGGTCCCCCAGCACCTGAGGCCATCGGGGGCGTTGCCGTCCTTGGTGGCGCCGACGGAGACGACGTTCTTCGCGGTGGAGGGCGCCAGGGCCAGGTCCGCGTCGTTTCCCGTCGAGACGGAGAGGAACATGAACTGGGGTATGCCGTCGCTCCCGTCCCAATGGCCGAGCACCGCCTGGTCGGCCTGCTGGCTCGACAGGGCATAGATCCCGTTGCCCCCGCCCCAGGAGTTGGCCACGATGTCGGCGTCGTGGAGCGCCGCGCGGGCCAGGATCTGGTCGAAATGGAAGTAGCCTCCTCCCGCGGAATTGCAGCAGTCCTTGTAGATGAGGAAGGTCACGTCCGGCGCGATGCCGGTCCAGGCAGCCGTATTCGTGCCGTCGCCCCCGATGGTGCCGGTCACGTGAGTACCGTGGGCGTTGTCATCGCAGGCGTTGGCGTCGCCGTTGTAGTAGTCCCACTCGTCGGCGATCCGGGTCGCGGCGATGTCCGGATGGTACGCGGCACCGGTGCCGCCGCACTCCGCCAGGCTCCCGGTCCGGGTGATGCCCGAGTCGTCGACGGCGACCCGGACCCCGGTTCCGTCGAACACCCCCAGCGCCACCACGTCGTCCGCGGCGCCGCTCATCGCCGCCTCGAGGTTCTGGTTCCTGCCCTCGAGGTGCGGCTCGATCCAGATGACGCCGTCCAGCGTGGCGAGTTGTTCGATCCCGTCCCGGTCGATTCGTCCCCGCAGGAAGGGCGTGCGGCCGACGCCCCGGTAGTCCACCGCCAGGATGCCCTCCAGGGCGACCAGTTCGGCGGGTTCCGGCTCCTCCAGGAGGACCACGTCGACCTCCACCATCCCCTCGAGGGGCCGCTTCAGCACGGACGCCACCTTGGCGGCCGGCGGGTAGGGGCCGGCGTACCGCAGGCGGCCGTCGCGGAGCCACCCGGCGACCTTCTCCGAGGCCTCCGGGGGCACCCGGGCGAGGTACGTGTGGGACTGGACGTAGTCCCGCACGGTGATCCCCGCCGCCTCCAGGTCCTCCCTCCACTCCCGCAGGATACGGTCGGGGAACTGCAGCAGGAGGATGCCCTGGACCGGCTCGGCGAGGGCGGGATCGAGGCCCGGCTCCGGACGGAGCCGGTGGCCGTTCCGGAACCAGATCTCCGCGGGGTCCACCGCGGCGCCCTTCTCGTCCTCGAGGGCGTCGCGGGCATCCGGGACGAATCGATCCGACGGGGGAACCCGGTGTGGGGTATCCAGCCACAGCCCCTCGGGGGGGGTGACCGCAGGGTCTGGCCCGGCGGCGATGCCGGCCGTCGGGATCAGCAGAAGGACGACGAGTAACGTTCGGTGGAATCGCGGGGCGCGCATGATCGGTCTCCCTGCGGCCGGGCGGCCGCGAATGGCCATGGATGTTCACCTCCGGATCGCGCCGGCACATTCCCGAAAAGTCCTTTCGCCGACGCCGGTGGCCCGTGCTGTTGCATGCCGGCACTGTGCTCCGCCGGGCGAGCGGATGTCCTGAGGAGCCCTGAAACACGGGCTGAAGAACCCTGAAACCTGAGCCCGGGCCCGTCTTGGACCCTGGACCTACTCCTCCGGCAAGGGTTCCAGTACCATGGCCCCGTCGGAGACGCCCATGTCCGCATACCGCTTCGGCGAGTTCGTGCTGGATCTCCGGGGCCGCACGCTTCATCGCGACGGACGGGAGATCGAGATCGGCGCACGCGCCTACGGGGTCCTCGAACTGCTCGTGGATCACGCCGGGAGCGTCGTCTCCCGGACGGAGCTTCTCGACGGCGTCTGGGGCGACGTGGCGGTGACCGACGATAGCCTGGCCCGGGCGATCAGCGACCTCCGCACCGCCCTGGGCGACGACGCGTCCCATCCCCGCTTCATCCGCACCGTGCACCGCAAGGGCTACGTGATGGTGGCCCCGGTGGCCCGGGAGGAGGCTCCCACCGAGGCCGCCACCGAAAGGCGGATTCGCCGCGGCCACCTGTTCCTCCTGGCCGCCGTGGTGCTGCTGGCGGCGGTGTCGGTCTGGGGGTTACGGCAGCGCGCCGGGGATCCCGACCGGGGAGGCGGAACCGCCGGGCCCGACTTCGCCACCTGGAACCTGCGCGCGCTCGGGCCGGCGCCGTTCATCTCCACCGCCATCAAGCCGGCGTTCGCGAGGTCGAGCAACCTGCTCTCGGTGGTGGCCCCGGATCCCCGCAGCGGAGCCCACTCGATCTTCCTGCTGCGGCCCGACGGCGGGGAGCCGCTTCAGCTCACCCGGGGGATCGAGGTCCGTGGCCCCTCGCCGGAGTTCACGCCCGACGACTCCCACCTGATCTTCACCCGCTACCGCAGCGATCTCTCCGGGATGCACCCCGACGTCTGGCTGGCGCCGGTCCCGGCGGGGGAGCCCACCCTGCTGGTCGAGCACGCGTCGGCCGCCAGCTTCCGTCCGGACGGGAAGGTGCTGGCCTACGCCGCCGTGACGTCGGCCGGAACGTCGGTCCGGGTCCGCCACGAGGACGGCCGGGAGGTCACGGTGGCGGAGCGCGGCTTCTGGCCGCGGTGGTCCCCGGACGGCGGGTGGATCGCCTATACCACCAGCGATCCCGAGGGCGGGGACGGCGCCGTGCACTTGGTGCGGCCGGACGGGAGCGGTCACAGGGACCTGACCGGGGACGCCGGTCAGATCTACGGGCTGTGCTGGACGCCGGACGGGGAGCGCGTGATCTTCGCCAGCGAGCAGGCCGGCCCGAGCGCGCTCTGGTCGGTGGACGTCGACACCGGCGTGCAGACGGCGGTGACCTGGGGGCCCGGGATCAGCTCGGCGCCGACCATGTCCGCCGACGGACGGCAGCTCGTGTTCGACTTCGATCGTCGCGAGTGGTTCCTGTACCTCGCGACGGAGCCGGATGGGTCGATGAGGGAGGTGCTGCGGGAGCCGGGCGTGATGGCGGCGGCGCTGGCGCCCGACGGCGGGCGGATCGCCCTCGCCCTGGGGGCGGAGGGGCAGTCCGCTGCCGTGGCGGTGGTCGACGTCGAGACGGGGAGGCACCGGACGCTGAGCGGGATGAGCGCGTCCAATCTCGCCTGGACGGCCGATGGCGGGTACCTGCTCGTGGCGGCCGCCGCACCGGATGGGGTCAGCAGCTGGATCTGGCGGCTCCCGGTGGGGGGAGCGCTGCCGGTGCCGGTCCTGAAGGGAAACGTCTACTGGGACGATCCCGCGGCCTCGCCCGCCGGCTCGGCGCTGGCCGCCGTCCGACGCGGGGCGAGGGGCGACGAGCTCGTGTTACGAGACCTGGAGCGCCAAACGGAACGACTCCTGGCCACGAAGACCTCGATCGTCGCGCCGCGCTGGTCCCCCGATGGCCGGCAGGTTGCCTGGAGCGGTGCCTGGCGTCCCGATGATCTCGACAGCGGGGGCATCTGGGTCTGTCCGGCGGAGGGGGGCTCCCCCCGGCGGCTGGCCGTGGACGGCGCCTGGCCGGTCTGGGAGGGGGACGGCGAGCACCTGCTGTTCGTGCGCTTCCTGGAGAACGAGGGGGTCTGGCGTGTCCCGGTCTCCGGTGGGCCTCCCCGGCTGGTCCAGCGCCCCGAGGGGGAGATGCGGCACCTCTCCTTCGAGGGGCTCGATGCCGGACGCGACGGATTGCCGCTCCTGATGATCCTGGCCCGGTTTACCGGCCAGCTCTACGCCTTGGAGGCGCCTGGAGGCTGAGCCCGCCGCCCGCAGGAGCGGAATCAGGGTATTTCAGGCCTCTCCTCAGTCCATCTCAGGACATCCTCGCAACCTCCCCGGCATAGTCCGGGGCATGAGCCGTGCACGCAGCGCCAAGCAGTCGACCCGCTCCAGGGATCTCCGAGGAAGTCCATGGATCTGGGTGGCCGGGATCGTCTCGGTGGTCTCCCTGGGTGCGGTCCTCACGCCGCCGCCCGAGCCGGTCCGGTCCTGCGCTCCCTGCCACCACCGGGCGGGGAACGACCCCGTCGGGGAGTGGCTGGCGAGCCCCTACAGCCAGATCGAGGGAGGGCGGGGATGCGCCGATTGCCACGGCGAGAAATGTAGCGGAAATGGCGAGGGCGCCCGGCCGTTTCCCCGGGCGCGGGTCCCGGGGGCGGCGGCGCACCTGACCCTGAGCGCCGCCTGCTCCAAGGGCCGGGTCGAGGCCGAGGCGGTCGTCACGAACCTGGGCGCCGGCCACGACCTGCCCACCGGTCCCGTCGACCGGAGCCTCGTCCTGCAGGTGACCGCCCACGACCGTGAAGGCGTCCCGCTCTCCACGGAGAACTCCGCCCCTGCCGCGGGCCCCGCCGCCCGCCGGGTCTTCGCCGGTGGGACGGGCTGCGAGGGTGCCCGGAGCCGCGGGCGCCTGGCGCCGTTCGAGACCGACGTGAGCCGCTATTCGTTCCTCCATCGCGGAGCCGGCCCCGTCCGCGTCCGTGCGCGCCTGTTCCTGACCCCACGCGCCGGCCCCTGCCGGGAGATCGCCGGCGCTACATCGGTCTGCAATCCCTCGGGGAATGCCGCGAGCGCGGGGGGGCGCCGATGAGGAAACCCCGGCGGCCCGTGCCGGCGCCTCGTGGTCGCGGCCGCACGAGGCCGTCGCGGCGGACCAGCAGGCCGATTTGAGATCGTCGTCCCCTTCGAGACCGAAACCGCGTCTGTGGTCCTTGCCCGTGTGGTCGCGTGCGGCCCCGATGCCCGTGGGCCCGAGGGCCGGCGACCCGGCGTCCGGGGGCAAGGGAGCTCAGGGGGTGGAGGTGGCGGTGGCCTCCGCGTCGAGCTGCTTCCGGAGGTCCTCCACGTTATTGCGGAGACGGTCGAACATCATCCTGCGGCCGATGCTGTGGCGCATGGCGCTGCCGAACCCGTCCACCTGGTCGGTGGACGTGCGGCCGTTGTAAAAGCAGATGGTCCGCGTCCCGTCGAGGGGGAACACCGCCGCCGCCCGCTGCAGCGAGTTGAAGGACCGTTGCACGTAGAACGTCCGCTCGACCGCGATGTACCCCTCGGACGTCTCGAGAGCCATGCGATGGGCCAGGGAGAAGGTCGGTCGCTTCTGCACCTTCCCCTTGCGCCAGTAGAAGCTGGTCTCGATCCCCGCCAGCGGGGAGCGCGGGTAGTCCAGGACGGCGCGGTAGAACGCCGGCATCTGCCTTCCGAAGGGCTCGAGGGCCTCCAGGGCGCCCCGGAGCTCCTCCGCCGGCCGGGCCACGTCCCCTCCCCGGTCGTAGTCGGCGATCCCGGCCAGGCCGCAGGCGCGGTAGGCCTTCATCCGCTCGAGCAGCATGGTGCTCCACGCCCGGTTGAATGCGGCGGTGCATCCCGGCTCCCGGTCGCACGGACCGGGATGCTCCCGGCGTAGCGCCTGGAACCCGGCGATCTCCTCGGCGCTCAGGTTGAACGCCGACCCCGGCTTCACGTCGGCGAGCGCCCGGATCTCGTCCCCGTCGTCGGGGCCGAAGACGGCCTCCTTGAAGTCCTCCGCCCGGGGCTCGCCCTCCGGCAGCTCCCGGAACGCGATCACGCTGGCGTCGGCTCGCAGGGAGATCTCGTCGCGGATGCCCCGGATCACGTCGTCGTGGGGGTGCGACAGGACGACGACCAGGGTCAGCGACAGCTCCTTCCTGGAGGTCTCCTCGGAGGATCGCTGAAGGATCTCCCCGTTGCGGAGCGCGTCGATCTCCTCGGGCGTCAGGCGGAGCGCATCCTTGAGTCCCTCCAGGGTCAGCGACTCGCCCGCGGTCGCGGGGGAGGGCCCGGCGAGCAACGAGAGCATCACCCAGGGCAGGAGCACCGACGCTGTGAGACAGGGTCGCATGCGGATACCTCTCGGGATGGGATCGAGCCACCCCATCGTCACATGAGCTCACCCTTCGCGCAAATGGCGCTTCCCGGAACGCGGGCCTGGAACGCGAGTTCGCCCTGTCCGGAGGCCGTGATCACGGTGGCGGGGCGCGAGGGGGCGTCCCGGGGGCGCCCCGCGGGGGCTCAGGAGGGCCCGGGCGGACGGCGCTCCGCCACGAACGGGTACCACTGGCCGTGGTAGTCGAACATGCCGAGGAGCCGGTCGCCGGTGGCGCGAGCCCGGAGCCGGAGCGTCGAGCTCTCCAGCGGGACCTCGAAGCGGATCTCGTCGTCCCTCAGCTCGGCCGACGCGATCGGCGATTCCTCGACCCAGCCGGGAGCCGCGAAGGTCCCCGACCAGGCATCCCCCCCCTGGACGAGCTGGAGGGTGATCTCCGTGCGGTAGTGCCGGATCGTGGCGACGCCGGTCCACGTCCCGGCCGGCTCGCCCGGCGGGTCCCACCCCAGCACGGTCTCGAGCAACGGATCACGGCCGGCAAGGGCGTCGGCGGCGGTCACCGGCACCGGGACGTGGGGGTCGATCTGCTCGCGGTCGTCCTCCGCGGAGGAGTCCTGGTGGTAGACGGTGGAGAGCCGGATGGTCAGGCCGGTCTCTGGAAGCGTCAGCATCTCGGCGTCGCCGTAGTGGTTCGGGCGCCCTCCGGCGGCCTCGCCGACGAAGATCGCCGGCGTCGTCCCGGCCAGGAAGCTGACGAAGTTCATCGCGGCGGAGAACGTGGCGCGATCCGGGATCACGACGATCCCGCCTGGACGCCAGACCTTCTCGGCCCGGATGACCCCGCGCTCCAGCGGCGCGTTGAGCCAGTTGTTGCCGCCGCCGTTCCCGCGCAGGTCGATCACCAGCCGCCGGACCGGATGCTCCTCGAGGAACGCGAACATCCGGGTCGCGAAGGCCGCCAGGGACTCCCCGTCTTCGTCGTCCTGCACCGACACGTAGCGGAAGTAGAGGATCTCCTCCTCCTCCAGGTACTCGAACCAGTAGCTCCGGTCGGGATGCCGGCGGTAGAGGGGCACCGGATCGACGGTGGGCTCGGCCCAGGCCACCTCGGTCCCCAGGGGGACCGGGAGCAGCGTCACCTCGCGGGAGCCACCGTCCGGGAGGCGAAGGTCGAGGGTGACGGGCCCCAGACCGGCGGTCACGCCGCAGGCCTGGAGGATCTCGGGGACCACCAGGTGGAACGGCAACGATCGTTCGACCTGCATCTCGTTGTCCCGGGCGATGGTCGGCTTGACGGCCTCCATGGCCTCCTCGGCGGACATCGTGCCGATCCGCAGGACGCGCGCGCCGAGCAGGTCCGGGTGGTCGGCCCCGATCCGGTCGACGGTGAGACCGTCGGCGTAGAGGTAGAACCGGACCGGGTAGTGGTGGAACGGCGTTCCGGGGACCGACGGCGCCCCGGTCCGGCGGTGCTCCCCGCCGGAGAGGCCGGAGGCGGGATCGATCGGCAGCGTCAGGCGGGTATGCCCGTCGCCGATCCTCGCCACGACGCGGGCGAGCTCGACGATCGCCCCCTGCTGCGACAGCGAGGCGATGCGCCAGCCGAGCCGGTCCAGCGCCCGCTTCAACTCGGGGAGCGGGGTCGCGTGGTCGATGCGGATGTGCACCTCCGGCATCTTCTCCTCGGCGAACATCAGGTCCTCCCGCCACTTCACCGCCCATGCGGCGCTGATGGGGACCGGGGCGAGATCGGCGGTCTCGCCGAACGCGAGGGGCAGACAGAAGGCCAGCAGGGCGGTCCGGAAGGCGAGGTGGAAGGTGCGGAGGTTCATCGCGAGGGTTCGTGGACGTTGCCGGCGGGCAGGCCGGGGCCCGCATGTCGGGACATTGTAGCCCCGGCGGGGGGAGGAGGGTAGGATGGGCGCGAAAGGAGGGAAGGCCATGCCCCGAATAACGTCGTACGCGCCCCTCTGGTTCTCCCTGATCGTCGCGGCGCCGGCCGTCGCCGAGGAGCCCGCGGCGCCGCCGGCGGTGGAGGAGGTGGCGGTCGAGATCGTCGACCTGATGGCCGCCGGGAAGCACGACGAGGTGGTGGCGCGCTTCGACGCCACCATGAAGGAGGCGCTCCCCGCGGACAAGCTCCGGGCCACCTGGGACGCGATCACCGGTCAGGTCGGGGCGTTCCGGGAGCGAGCCGGCACGCGAACCGAGAAGGTCCAGGGCTACGACGTCGTCTTCGTCACCTGCCGCTTCGAGAACGCCACCCTCGACGCGAAGGTGGTGCTGAACGCCGAGCGCCAGGTCGCGGGCCTGTTCTTCGTCCCCTCGACGCCCGCGGCGGAGCCCTCGGGCCTGCCCGACTACGCCGACCCGGGGCGTTACCGGGAGAGGGACGTACAGGTCGGCGAGGCCTGGCCGCTGCCGGGAACGCTCACCCTCCCCGTCCCGGACGGGGAGGGGGCGCCGGGGGTGGTCCTCGTGCACGGGTCCGGGCCGCAGGACCGGGACGAGACGGTGGGGCCCAACAAGCCGTTCCGGGACCTGGCCGTGGGGCTGGCGACCGCCGGGATCGCGGTGCTGCGCTACGACAAGCGCAGCCAGGTCCACGCGGCGCGGCTGGCGGCGGTGGCGGACCTGACCGTCGAGGGAGAGGTGATCGAGGATGCCGTCGAGGCGGTGGCCCTGCTCCGGAGCACCCCGGGGATCGACCCCGGCAAGGTGTTCGTGCTGGGCCACAGCCTGGGCGGCATGCTCGTCCCGAGGATCGCCGCCAGGGTCCCCGAGGTCGCGGGGTTCATCGTGATGGCCGGGGCGGCGCGGCCGCTCCACGAGACGATGGTCCTGCAGGTCCGGTACCTGGCCGGCCTGGACGGCGAGGTGTCGAAGGAGGAGCGCGATCGGATCGCCGCCCTGGAGCGCGAGGTGGCGAGGATCGCCGCCCTGGGACCGGACGCCGCCGCCGGCGACCTCATCCTGGGCGCCCCGGCCTCCTACTGGATCGATCTGCAGGGCTACCGGCCGGCCGAGGCCGCCCGGAAGGTCGACCGGCCGCTGCTGATCCTCCAGGGGGGGCGGGACTACCAGGTGACCCGGGAGGATTACGACGCCTGGCGGCGCGCCCTGGACGACCGGCCCGACGTGCGCTTCCGGGTGTTCGAGGACCTCAACCACCTCTTCCTGGCCGGCGTGGGACCCTCCCGCCCGGAGGAGTACGAACAGGCCGGCCACGTGGCGAAGGCGGTCATCGACGAGATCGCCGTCTGGATCCGGGCGATCATCGTGGCCTGACGGGGGCTTCCGCGGGGGCTCGATCGCGGCGCACCGGCGTCAGGCCGGTCAGGCGCCGCCGGCAAGCAGGGGATTGCGCACCGTCAGGGCGGGGAACCGTCCGAAGTCCCGGTCCGCCGTCCACAGCTCCCGCACCCCGTGCTGCAGGCACAGCGCGGCCACCCGGGCGTCGTGGACCTGCGCTCCCGCGATCTTCCCCTTCTCGATCGTCTCCCGCAGCCGTCGCCAGTACCCCTGGCTCTCGGTCAGGAGCGCGAGGTTCGGAGCCTCGAGCCAGGCGGCGACCTGGTCGGTTGCCACGTCGAGCGGCGTCGGGGGGCGGTAAATCCGAGGATGCGTGACGATGGCGAGGAACTCGTGCAGGCACGGCCAGGGAATCGCCCAGGCGGCGGGTCCCTCCGCCAGGTTACGGATGAGCTCGGAGGCTGCGGGGTGCCAGGGGGATTCCTGGCGGTGCGCGTATACCAGGAGGGTGGTGTCGACGGCGATCACCCCCCGCGTCCCTCGTAGATCCGGTCGCGCAGGTGCTCCCAGCTTCCCTCGCGGACGTCGACGCGGAGGCCCTCTCCCCGGAAGCTGACGTCGCGCAGGCGAAACCCCGAGCGCGAGCGGCGCCGCTCGACGGCGTGGTGCAGCCCCTCCTCGATCAGGGCCCGGAGGGTCGTCCCGTCCCGGGCCGCCAGCTCACGCGCCGCGGCGAGGAGGCCATCCGCGATCTCGACGGTTGTCTTCATACATAAAACAATATTGATTGATATGGGAGAGTCAAGTGAATGCTATTTATTCATTATTTTACAATAAATTACGAATGTGGGAGCCGGGATGGCTACGCGCCCAGCCAGAAGGCGACCAGGAAGCCGAGGTAGTTGCCGAGGGCGTTTCCCAGGGAGCCGACGAGGATGGCGGGAAGCTCCAGATCACCCCTTCCGAGGCTGCGGGCCAGGGCGAGGGCCGAGGTGCCGCCTCCGATGTTCGCCTGGGACGCCACGGCGGCCACGTCCGCGTCGATCCGCAGCGCCCGGGCGGCGCCGAAGGTGAGCAGCCCGTGGACGCCGATCAGGATCGCGACAAAGCCGACGAGCGCCGGCGCCAGGCCGCCGATCCGTACCAGAGCTTCGACGTCGCACAGCGCGCCGATGACCGCCAGGAAGAGGTAGACCGCGAAAAGGCCGAGGACCCGCGTGCCCCGCAGACGCTGCACCACCGGCAGCTGCGCGAGCACCAGCGCCAGGGTCGTGAGGACCAGCACCGAGGGGAGGTCGATCCCGGTCAGCCTGCGGAGCCCGGAGGCGAGGGCGTCCGAGGTCGCGACGGCGGCCACGCCCAGGGCGATCACGACCGACATGTCGAACACCGAGGTGGTCTCGATCTCGTCGCCGGGAGGCAGGTGCGCGTCGGCGTCCAGGCCTCCGGAGGCGCTCCGCGACGGCCAGAGGGGGGCGAGGAGCCGGGGGAGGGCCACCGTGGCGGCCATCCACACCGTCGTCATGGCGTTGTCCACCGCGGCGGCGCCGGCGTAGAGGGAACCGTTCTCCACCACCCGGTACTCCAGGGCGATGGCGTTGAAGTTCACCGCGCCGCCGGTGTAGGTGCCGGTGAACATCCCCGCGAGGGCCGCGTGCAGCGGGCCGAAGGCCCGCGCGCCGCCCACCGCAGCGTGTCCCAGCAGGACGCCTGCCACGGTCCCGGCGGAGCCGATCAGGAACAGGACGAGAGTCGGGCCGCCCGCCCGCCGGAGGCTGCGCAGGTCGACGAGCAGCAGCAGCCAGAAGATCCCCAGGGGGGCGACGTGGTCGAACACCGCGCCGTAGACCCTGGCGTCCTCGCCGTAGGTCGGGATGATCCCGGCGTTCGCGACGATCGCCGTGAGCACGATGACGAGCAGGGCGGCGCCGAGGTGCCGCAGCGGCGTGCGGCGGTCCAGCCACTCGGAGAGGGCCACGAGGGCGACCAGCACGGCGGTGAGGGCGATCGGGTCGGCGACCATGGCCCGCCATCTTCGCACCCGCTCACGCCGGGGGCAATCGCATGGTGGTACACAGCCCGTGGCACCGGGGACGACGCTGCCCCGCGGCACTGCCGCCCGGATGCCGGGGACGGTCCGCAGGGGCTGGTGTTCACGAGCGCGCAACGTGTGCATCCCCGGGATTCGCCTTGCGCACGCGGTCCACGAGGCACCGCCGCCGGTACCCGACCCACGAGCCTCGCATCGCAACGGCGCCATTTCGGACCGCGCCGGGGGTATGATGATCGGCCATGGCCCTGGAACCCGGCACCCGCCTCGGACCCTACGAGATCGACGCCCCCATCGGTGCGGGGGGGATGGGGGAGGTGTACCGGGCGCGGGACACGCGTCTTGGCCGGGACGTGGCGGTGAAGGTGCTGCCGCCGTCGCTGGCCGCGAGCCCGGACCGGATGGCCCGGTTCGAGCAGGAAGCGCGGACCGCGGGCATGCTCAACCACCCGAACCTGCTCGTCGTCCACGACGTCGGGACCCACGGCGGCTCGCCCTACCTGGTGACGGAGCTGCTCGAGGGGCGCACGCTGTCGGCGATGCTCCAGGATGGCGCGTTGCCGGAGCGCCACGCGGTGGACCACGCCGCGCAGGTGGCCCGGGGGCTGGCGGCCGCCCACGAGAAGGGGATCGTCCATCGTGACCTGAAGCCGGGAAACCTGTTCGTCACGGCGGACGGCCGCGTCAAGATCCTCGACTTCGGCCTCGCGAAGCTCCGGGGGACGGAGGTCAGCGAGGAGATGGAGACCGTCGCGCGCAGCGCGGCGCCGGTGACCGAGACGGGCGTGGTGATGGGGACGGTGGGCTACATGTCCCCGGAGCAGGTGCGGGGCGAGACCGTCGACCACCGGTCGGACCTCTTCTCGCTGGGCGTCGTGCTCTACGAGATGCTCTGCGGCGAGCGACCCTTCCAGGCGGGTACGTCCGCCGAGACGATGACGGCGATCCTGCGGGAGGATCCCCGGGAGCTGCCGGAGGTCGACCCCGGGCTCAGCCCGGCCCTGGACCGCTTGGTCCGGCACTGCCTGGAGAAGAGCCCGGAGCGGCGCTACCAGAACGCCGGGGACCTGGCGTTCGAGCTGGAGGGGCGATCCTGGCGGACGGCGTCCGGCGCCGCGGCGGTTCTCGATGCGGCCGGGACGGAGGCGCGCCCGGGAGGGCGGGCCCTGGCCATGGCGGCGATGGTCCTCGCCGCGGGCGCCGCGGCGTTCCTCGCGGGCCGCGCCCTGGCGCCGCCGGCCCCGGCTCCGGGGGAGCGGCTCACCTTCCACCGGCAGACCTTCCGGCGGGGGAACGTCCTGCACGCGCAGTTCGCGCCGGACGGCGAGACGATCCTGTTCAGCGCGGCCTGGGAGAACGCGCCGGCGCAGCTCTTCCAGACGAGCACGGCCCTGCCCGGGGCGCGGTCGCTGGACATCGACGCCGCCGACGTCCTGTCGGTCTCCTCCCGCGGGGAGATGGCCGTGTTGCTGAAGAAGGACTTCCTGGGCGCCACGGCGGGCAGCGGCACCCTCGCCCGCGTCCCCCTGGGGGGCGGAACGCCCAGGCTCGTGCTCGAGCAGGTGGGGGAGGCGGACTGGAGCCCCGACGGCGAGGAACTTGCGGTGGTGCGGCGGGGGACAATGGACCCCCGGGTGGAGTACCCCATCGGGAACGTCATCTGGAACGGTCCTGCGCATAGCCTGCGGGTTTCGCCCGACGGCGAGCGTGTGGCGTTCACGACGAGAACCTGGCCCGAGCTGCAGATCGTGGCGGTGGATCGCGCCGGCACGGTACGGGTGGTCACCTCGGAGCCGCTGGGCACCTGGGAGGGGTTGCTGTGGAGCCCGTCCGGCGAGGAGATCCTCTTCATCTCCGATGGCGCGCTGCACGCCGTCCGTCTTTCGGGAGAGAAGCGGCTGCTCCACCGCAACGCGGACCCGTTCGTCCTCCACGACATCTCGGCCGACGGGCGGGTTCTGGTGGAACGCGAGGTGTATCGCACCCACGTGATGTACGGCTCCACCGGCGAGGCGAGCGAGCGCGATCTCTCCTGGTTCGACCGGTCCGACCTGACGTCGATCTCCCGGGACGGGAGGAAGATCCTGTTTGACGACAGGGGAGGGATTTACCTGCGCGACGCGGACGGCTCACCGGCGGTGTACCTGGGAGAGGGCCGGGCCTACGACCTCTCGCCGAACGGACTCTGGGTGCTGCACGGGGACGACACCGGGTCGTCTCTCGACCTGCTGCCGACCGGTGCCGGCGAGCCCCGTCCGCTGGACCTGGAGGGGCTGGAGGTGAGCTGGGCGTGGTTCCTGACCGACGCGCGGATCGCCTTCCTCGCCTCCGGGCCGGGCGAGGAGGAGATGGGTCTCTTCGTCCTGGACCTCGGTGGCGGCGCACCCGAGCGGGTCGGCGCGGCGCCGCGGTCCTGGCAGGTGGTCGGTTCTCCCTCGGGGGACCGGATGGCCTGCGGCGACGAGGAGCAGCTGTTCATCCTGCCGCTGGACGGGGGGGCGCCGTCGCCGATCGAGGAGCTCGAACCGGGGCTGATCCCGTACCAGTGGAGCGCTGACGGGCGCTTCCTCTACCTGGCCCGGCCGGGAGATCTTCCCCTGCGGGTGCAGCGGTTCGACCTCGAGACCGGCCGTCTCGAGCCCTGGCGGGAGCTGATCCCCCGGGACCGCGCCGGGGTGATCCGCATCGACTGGGCGGCGATCACGCCGGACGGCTCGGCCTACGCCTACACGGCCGCACGCGTCGTGGCCTCCGACCTGTTCACGATCGACGGGCTGTTCTGAGCGCGAGGCCCTCCCCGCGCCCTGCCAGGAGCGACGAGCCCTTAACAGGCTGCTGAAGAACTCCTCGGCCCGCGCGCCGTTTGCGAGGAGGTCGGCGCCCGGGGTCAGCCATCGACCCAACCCGGTGGGAGTGCCATGGCCGTGCCCGCCGGCTTCCCGCAAACGGCTCCCGTCCTCGGGCTGCGGCGGCGTGGCGCCGTCTGCTTCGTTCCCGCTCCTCTCCGATGCACAGGCCCCCGAACAGGGGCGGGGACATCGCGTCGTCGCGGCGCCTCGCAGCCGGAACCACGGCGCCCGCAACGCGGGGGCGCAGAGTTTTTCAGCAGCCTGTTGCCGAGTGCAGGCGAGCCAACTCCGGGGCGGGGACTAGACCCCCGCGGCCTGCCGTGCCTCCGCCAGGTGCTCCCGGATCAGGGTCCGGTCCGGCTGGAGCGCCGCCGCGCGCTCCAGCAGCTTCACCGCTTCCCCGTGGCGACCCTGTTGCAGGTACGCCAGCCCCAGGGCGTGCTCCGGCGAGGGCTCGTACGGGGGACGGTCGGCGGCGGCGGTCGGGGACTCCGGCATCTCCAGCGCCGCCTCGGCGAGCCGGACCCCCTCCTCCTGATCCAGGTCGCCGGCGACCAGGATCCAGGCGAGCAGGGCGTGGCGGCTCCGGTCCGGGTTCATGGCGAAGGCCCGGCGGGCCGGCGTCTCGGCGTCGGCGAACCGGCCCTCCTCCGACAGGACCGTGGCGAGCAGCGTGGACAGCCAGGCCGACGCGGGGCCATCCGACAGCAGGTCCCGCACCTCCGCCTCCGCGGCCTGCAGGTCCCCCCGTCGCAGGCCGATCTGCGCCCGGGTCGCCAGCAGCGTGAGGTCCCGGGGCCGGACCTCGAGCTCTCGGCGGAGGAGGTCCTCGGCCTCGTCGTAGCGCTCCTCGCGCAGCAGAGCCTGCAGCAAGGGGGAGCGCAGCCACGGGTCCCGGATGAGCGGGTCCATCTCGACGGCCCGGCGAGCGAGCGTCGCCGCCCGGGCGGGCCGGCCCGAGTCGAGGTAAGCCCAGGCGGCGTTTCCGAGCAGTCGCCGCTTGCCCGTGGTCTGGCCCTCGTTCTCGAGCCCGTCCTGGAGCGCCTCCTCGGCCCGGGAGTCCTGACCCGTTGCCAGCAGCACCCGCACGAGGTCCGCCCGGGCGTAGGACTCGTCCGGGTGGATCTCGACGTGCTCCTCCGCAAGCCGCTGTGCCTCGTCGAACCGGCGGAGCTCGATGTTCGTGCGCACCCGCGCGCTGAACGTGGAGTTGCGGAGATCGCTGTCCGTCTCCGCGGCCTTTCGGAGGATTTCTTCCGCCTCCTCGTAGCGCTGCAGTGTCATGAGCGCCCAGCCGCGATTCCCCATCAGGAAGGGCGGGAGATCGCCGTCGGGGTTCGCCTCGCGCGCCTGGCGGTAGGACTCGAGAGCCCGGATGTTGTCCCCGATCCCGCGATAGGATTGCCCGGTCTCGAACCACACTCGTTGCTGCTCCGTGCCGGACGCGGTGTGATCGAGGGCCGCCTGGATGGCGCGGTCCGTCTCCGCCTCGTCCCCCTTGTCGATCGCCATGTCGATCCACCGCAAATAGAACGACAGGTGCTCCGGATCCTGCTGGACGAGGCCGCGTGCCCGCAGGATGCCGTCGGCGAACCGCCGCTCCTCGTCGTACACGCGGAACAGCCCGTCCAGGGCGCCGCTGCCCTCCGGATACAGGTCGAGGGCGCGGAGGAAGTGTGCTTCCGCCTCGCGGTAGTCGTGGAGGTCGAGGAAGTGCCAGCCGAGGTCGGCGAGGACGGTGTCGGTCTTCTCGTCCGTGTCCAGCGCCAGCGCCCGCTCGAGAAGGTCACGTCGCCGGTCCACGAGGTCCAGGGCACCATAGGCGCCGGCGGCGCCCATCAGGAGCTCCCGCTGCTCGTCGGGGTCCCGGATCCGCTCCAGCGCCGTCTCGAGGACCCGGTCCGCGCCGGCGACGTCGCCGTCCATCACGGCCAGCGTGATCCACTCGGCGTAGTACCCGGTGTTGTCCGGGTCGCCCTCCAGCAGCGCGCGGAGCTTGGCGATCCCCTCGCGATAATGCCCCTCCGACCGGTACTTGCCGCGGAGGTGGCGCCAGGCGAGCTGGAAGGTCGGGTCCAGTGCCAGGGCCTTCGCGAAGGCCGCGTAGGCCGCCTCCCGGTCGCCGTCGGGATCGTGGTAGTAGGCCTCGCCGAGGCCGTACCAGGCCTCCTTCTCGTCCGGATAGTCCCGGGAGAGGGCGGTGAAGATCGGCTCGGCGTCCGCGTAGCGGTCCTCCACCACCGCGAGCATCGCCTCGGCGAGCCGGCGCTCCCTCCCGGAGAGCTTGTAGTCCCCCTCCACGAGGTCCCGCAGGATGTCCGCCGGGGTCTCACCGGCCTCGGAGAGGTCGCCACGCTGCCACCAGACGGCGATCGCCTCCTTGTAGCGCGCCAGGCCGAACTCCGGATCGATGGCCAGCGCCTCCGCGAACGCTTTCGCGGCATCCTCGAAGTCCCAGCGGGCCAGCAACTCCTGTCCCTCGAGGTAGCGCTGGTAGGCCTCCAGGGAGGAGGTGGTCCGCTCGCCGACGGCCCGGTCGACGCCGGCGATCTCCTCGCGGCTCAGCCGCAGGTCCTGGCGAACCCGGCCGGTCAGCTCGTCCACCATCTTGTAGAGGTCGGTTCCGTCGATCCGCTCGGACTTGATGACGCGACCGCTGCCGACCTCCACGAGCTGGCCCGTGAGGATCCAGTTCTCTCCGAGCTGGCTGAGCGAGCCGGTGAGCATCGTCGTCGCGCCGGCCCGGGTCGCGACCTCCGTCGCCATCGACCGATCGATCTGGCGGCCATCCCCGCCGCCGATCTGCTTCTGGACGTCGAAGAGCCGCTGGCTGCTGAAGACGGTGAGGGACTCCAGCTCCGAGAGGTCCGTGATGACCAGCTCCTGAAGGATCTGCCCCAGCCGCTGGCTGTCCTCGGCGTCCTGGAGGTTCTCGAACGTCAGGACCGCCAGCGCGTTGCCCGGCCCGCCGCCGAAGAGCACACCGGCGGAGCGCAGCCAGGCGGCCAGCCCCAGGACGCCAGCCAGAACGACGATCGCCGCGGTGGCGAGGAGGACGGGACGCCGCCATGCGGGCCGATCCGCGTGCGCCGGAACCGCCGTGTCGCTCACCGTCGACAGCGGCTGGGAATCGGTCACGCGCCGCAGCTTGCGCAGGTCCATCGCCAGGTCGTCGGTGTGCTGGTAGCGCTCGTCGGCGTCCTTCTCCAGGCACTTTCCGGTGATCCGGGCCAGCTCCTCCGGCACGCCCGGCGCGATCCGGGTCATCGGCGCCGGCTGATCGCGCACGATGGCGCTCAGGGTGTCGGTGACCGAGGGGCCCTGGAACGGCGATCGGCCGGTGGTCATCTCGTAGAGGACGATGCCGAAGGAGAACAGGTCGGAGCGGAAGTCGACGGCCTGGCCGCGCGCCTGCTCCGGCGACATGTAGGCGGCGGTGCCGAGGACCTTCCCC
>JASFRI010000016.1:0-23787 GCA_050115015.1 Acidobacteriota bacterium | reverse complement strand
AGACGGTGAAGTCCTTGAACGGGTTCGCCACGTGTATCCTCAATCGCTGAAGCAGGTTACAGCGATCCTCCCGGCGATGATAGAGACCGCCCGGTGCGATGTCAAGACGGGAGGGGCTCCCCCGAGGCCTCCGGCCGCGGCGTGTGGCGCACCCGGGCGACGATCGCGTCGGGGTCGTCGTAGACGACGTCGATCCAGCGTGTCATGAACTCGCGGTAGATCCGCCTGGAGCGCTCGTCGGGCCAGTCGAGGTAGCGCCCGGGCAGATCCGCGAACTTGCGCAGCTGCACCTGGCTGTAGAGCACGTGGGTGATCCGCTCTTCCCGCAGCCGGTCGAGGAAGGCCGGCAGGTCGGGTGATCCCGCGATCCAGTCGACGATCGGGGCCCGGTCGAACTTGGAGCCCAGCACGTGGTCGCGGCGGCAGTAGTAGCCGTAGATCTCGCCGATGAACAGGACGCGGGCTTCGCCCGGCAGGTTCTCGTTGATGAACTGGATGGCCCGGTGCCCGTCGACCATCCGCGCAAGATAACGGCCGGGGCTCTCCATGCCGACCACCACCGGGAAGGGGTCACTCAGCCCGCGCTGGATCACGGCGAGGTTCGCGACGCCGGCGGGTACCGCCAGCATCGCCAGCCCCGAGGCGAGGCCGGCGAACCAGCCGCCCCGCGCGCGTGTCCGGGTCCAGGCGACCGCGGCCACCGCGGCCAGCAGTCCCAGTCCATGGAGGTAGAGGCGAACCTGGGGCGACAGCACCAGCCAGAGCAACCCCCACGCCACCGCCACGGCGAGCAGCCAGAGCGACCCGCCGCAGGCCGTGAAGAACAGCAGCGGCAGGAGGACCAGCAGTGCCGGCCCGATCATCTCGTCCCGGACCCAGGGTTGCATGGTCAGGCGCCAGGGCAGCCGGACCAGGTCGCCGACGCTCCTCGTGGGGACCTCCGGCCGGTCCAGGACGGCCCGGTGGCGCTCGGCCCGGTAGGTATCCCCCGACGGAGTCCCGAAGATCGAGGCCGCGAAGGGATAGACGGGGTTGGCCCGCAGGACCGCGTTCCGCGCCAGCCAGGGGGTCGCCACCAGCCCCCCGCTCGTGGCGAAGAGCAGCAGCGCCGCCGCCAGCCGCCGTCCCGGGAGCCTCCTCTCCCCCACGCCGCGTCCCAGGATCACGACGCAACCGACCACGAGGACCGTGGCCCCGGTGTACTTGGTTCCCAGCGCGAAGCCCGCCAGCAGGCCGGACAGGATTGCCCACCGGCCGTCCTCGGTCTGCCACCAGCGGGCCAACGCATGCACCGACAGGAGGGCGAAGAACGCCAGCCCGAGGTCCACGTAGGCCCACGCGGAGTTGATGGCAACCACGGGCATCGTGTAGAAGATCGTCGCCGCCGCCCAGCCCGCGGGAGGGCCCGCCAGGCGGGATGCCAGCAGTCCGGAGGACGCCGCCGCCAGCCAGCCCAGCACGAGGTGGATCAGAACCGCCGCCGCCGGCGCGCCGAGGACGAACCCCAGTGTGAACAGCATGTCCACATTCTGCGGAAAGTAGCCGTTGAACTCGTACGGCACGGGCGTCCAGCGACCCTCTGCAGCGTAGATCGCGGGAAGGCGCAGGTGATAGCGGAGGGCATCGTACGCCGTGGGCGGTGCGAGGGCCTCCAGCAGCATCAACCCCATCGCGACGAACAGGCAGGCCCGCAGGACGAGATCCGCCGCGCCGGCGCTCCGGGGACGACCGCGCCACCACCGGACCAGGTCCGCGGCCAGCGGCGCCAGGGCGCTCCTTCCCCAGAACCAGATGGCGGCGAAGACGAGCAGGCACGGGAGCGGTCGGAAGCCTCCCGCCAGGCCGAGCAGGAAGGACACGAGCGCCAGGCTTCCCGTTCCGAGGCCGGCGGCCAGGAGGATGCGCTCCCCCGGCCCTTCGGGGAGCGATGCCAGCCCCAGCCGTCGCAGCAGGACCGCGCCGGCCAGCAACGCCGTGGCCAGGAGGAACCCTGCGGTCCCGACGGACCGGGCGACATCGGCCGCCCTGACGAGCGTCACCGGAACGGGAAAACGCCACAGGAAGGACGCCAGGGCGCCCGTCGACACGAGCGTGACGGCGATCCGCAGCCAGGGCAGTCGTCGCGGGGCAGGACCGGCCGGGGCGCCGGCGTGCGTCATTCGCCCTTGGACTCGGATTCCGACCGCACGGCGGCCTGCAGGAAGAACTCCGGCGGCAGATCGAGGCCGAAGCGCAGATCCTCGATCTCGATCCGGGTATCGGTCCGGCCGTTCTCCCTGGAGACGATCTCCCGCAGGTGATCCTTCAGCAGGCCGTTCGCGGACCGGTAGTCGCCGTGGAATGTCTCCATTCTCTGGTCCGGCTTGCCATCGGAGAAGTACTCCTGCCGGAGGAGAAGGTACGTCGCCGCATTGACGTAGAAGCGATGCACGTCGCCGGGGCTGATGGCGATCCCCTCCGGCCAGGCGACCTGGAGCACGTACATCCGCACACCCATCAGCTCGGTCTCGCCGAGGAACTCCATCCTCACGTCGGGGGCCATGAGATTGAAGGGGAACTCCACCCACAGGAGGGCGCTGCGCGCCTCGTAGCCGATCCGCGACGAGAGGCTCGGGCTGGTCGGTGTGGGCTCGCCGTCGATGTCCGACCAGGCCTCCCCGCCGCGATAGACCCGGGTGTGGATCTGGCCGGACCGCTTCAGGTCCAGCCGCACCATGGTCTCCGGATCCTTGGTGAAGTAGACGCGGGTCTCCGAGACACGCGGCTTCCCGTAGGTCACGCCGTAGGCGATCACCCGCATGAGGAACGTACCGTCGCGGGTGGCGTTCCAGCGCTCCACGCCGCCGTAGGCGGCGATCATCTTCTTGACGATCTGGACCGGTGGGGAGTCCGGCGGCTCCACCGGGGCGGCGCCGGTGAGCACCAGCAGACCCGCGAGCAGCGCCAGGAGGCGGATGGGGAGCCTCATGCGGGGCGTCTCACGGCCGGAACCCCTCCACGTACGGCAGGAGGGAGTCGATCAGCGCCTGTTCCTTCTGCGGTGCCGGCTTGTCCGCGTTCTCGGGCCCGATCCCCCGCCCCTGGACCCCGAGGTAGATGAAGAAGTCCCGATCCGACCTCGGGTCGTTGACCACGTAGAGGCGGAACGGACCGGATCCCAGGCGGATGGGCTTATTGTCGACCCACCTCCCCTGGAGGAGGATCGCCGGGTACCGGGCGACCTTCAACTCCGACGTCTTCAGCGATTCCTTGTCCAGGCTGAAGTCGCCGACCCACCGGATCATCGTGTCCATCTCGGTGCGCGCGAACTCGGCGGTCACGGGCTCCTTCCGGCCCCGGGACCTGGGCTCCCAGCGGACGAGGATCTCGCGGAAGTCACCGGGATAGCCGGTCTGCAGGCGGAAGTGCCCGGAGCCCTCGGGGGAGCCCTCGATCCCGATGATGCCGATCGGGTTGCGTCCGTAGGCCCGATAGTCCAGCGCCGTGAAGGTCCACTCGACGTCCTTCTCGGCCTTGTCCAGCGGCAGCGTCACGTCCGCGTAGCGCTTGATGTAGTCCGTGATGTCGCCGGAGAAGCGGCGCAACCGCGAGAGCGAGTTCTCCTCGTCGAGCGTCCGGAACTCCCGTTGCTCCTCGCCCGCCTTGTACGCGATGTGGACGCCCGGGAACTGGACGAACTCCTCGGGCGGGGTCTTCCAGCGCAGCCCGTAGAAGATCGTCGTGGCCTGGGTGGCGCCGAGGAACGACTGCTTCATCACGTACGTGCCGTCCGCGATCTCCTCGGCAAAACCCTGGGGTCGGCGGGAGGCCTTCTGCAGATCCTTCGGGGGCAGGGTCAGCTCGAACCCCTCCGGTGCCCCCGCGCGGAATTCCAGGTCGCGGTAGTCCCGCGAGGTGGGGTTCAACACGTAGATGGAGGCGAGGAGCGTCGCTCCGGTCTGGTCTCCCGTGAACTTGATGTTGTAGGCCTGCCAGACGACGAAGTCACCGTCATTCGCCTGCACGGGAACGAGCGCTCCGGCCAGCAGCAGGGCCTGGAGCCCCGCCAGCATCCGGGCTTTGGGTCGACGCATCGCGATGGTCCTCTCTCCCCTGATCGGTTCGGAACGCACTGGCTCCATGCAATATAGCACACGGCATGGGGCCCGGCGCGAACCGGGAAGAACGCCGACCGGGATCAGCGACGACCGCGCATCAACCTCGCCAGCAGCATTCCCACCAGCGCACCCGCGGTGCCGGTGAGCGCCGTCCATCCCCACAGGTCGCCCAGCCCGAGCTGCGGCAGCGGAAACGGTGGGAACTCCCAGAGCCCCTGGGTGATGACGGTGTAACTTCCCCCGGCGGCCAGCCCTCCCCCGAGGACGAGGCCGAGGAGGGCCGCGCCGGCGCCGGATCGGGACCGGCCACGACGCGGGGCCGGCGGCGTCGCGGGGTGCGGGGCCGGTCGGGTGGGCCGCGGGGCGGGGGACGGGGCGATCGGCTGCTGCGGTTCCGGGGAGACGATGCTCTGCGATGGCGCCGGGGCGGTAGCCTCGGGCGCGATCTCCGGTGCCGTCGCCGGGGCCTCTTCCTGCGCCCCGCTGGTCTCCGCGGCGTCCGCTGCGACCCCTGACTCCCGGGGCTCCTCCCCCGGGGGGGCGGCGCCCAGGGCAGGGGCCTCCGCGAGGGGTCCGGCCAGGCCGAGCTCGGCTGTGGCGAGCGTGACGGTCGTCTCGACCGGGTCCGTGAACGCCTCGCCGGCGGTGCCCATGGCCGCCGCATCGACGCGTGCGGCCGTGGCGGGCGCCTCCGGCGCCAGGGTGGCGACGGGCTGGGCGACGGTGGTGAACGGGCTCTGCGGGGCGGACTCCCCCGCGACCATCGCCTCGCCGCGCAGGCCCTGCGGGAGCTCGAACTCCTCCGGCTCCCCGGTTCCCGGTTCCGCCACGTGCCGGGCGGCCGGGGGAAGGACCTCCCCGCCGGCGACGTCCGTCAAGGCGGGGACGGTGACGATCTCGTCACAGGCGGGACACCGCCCGCGGCCGCCGCCAGGCGGCAGGAGGTGCCGGTTCACCTGCAGCGGCACGACGCAGTGAGGACAGCGGAAGAGGCCGGGACGCACGCTGGCTCCACAGCCGGTGCACGGCTGGCGGGCGCCGGGATCGCTTTCCAGCTCCACCACCTCCAGCGAGGATCCGCATTCCGGACAGGACGTCCTCATCGCTCAATCCTCGCGGGCCACGGAGATGCGCAGGCGTAGACGGTAGCGCTCCACGGTTCCCCCCGCGTCGATCTCCAGGGGTATCTCGAGCACCTCCGTACCCGCTCGCAGTGACACCGTCGGTGCGGTGGCCACGGCGGGACCGTCCCCGTCGAGCCCCAGCGGATCGGCCTCGAACTCGAGAGCGGCCGGCCGGGGCGGGGGTGCTGGCGAGGTCCCGGACAGCTCGTCCGCGAGATCGGCGAAGCTATCTTCGCGTGGCGCGGGAGACCCCGGCTCCGCCCGGGAGAGCAGCCCCTCGACGAGCGGCGGCTCCGGGGTGGGATCCGGGAACGTCCAGCTGGAGTCCGGCTCCTCCGCGAGTGCGCCGTCGTCGCCGAGATCGAGGGTCTCGACCGCCTCCGGCTGCTCCAGGTCGGAGAAGACCGACTCGAGGTCCGAGTACGGCTCGACCGACTCCGTATCCCCACCGCCGGCGGCTCCCCCGGCGGTCTTCGGGGTGTCGAACGGGCCCGCGGGCTCCTCCTCCAGGGACAGCGCCGGATGTGCCAGGGGCTCCTCAGCGACGGCGATCGGCGCGGACTCCCCCACCGGGGCGGGCGTGTCGGGCAGCGATGCCGCGACGGCGGTCTCCTCCTCCAGCGGGAGGGGCTCCGGAGCGGGCGGCGCCGGCGGGGCCCCGGTCAGGACCGACGACGACCGGCGCGCTTCCTTCTCGCCGCCGGCGTACTTCTCCCGCAGGGAGTGCAGCACCAGCTTCGTGATCCCCTTCAGGGTCTCGTGTACCCCGATCCCGGTCGTGGCCACCGACTCGTAGAAGGGCGCGTTGTACTTGTTGAGCAACGTGTTGAGCTCCTCGAGGGAAGCCACGCCGGGCAGATCCCGCTTGTTGAACTGCAGGATGAGCGGGGTCTCTGCCAGGTTGATGCCGTTCTCCGCGCAGTTCTCCTCGAGGTTCTTGAAGCTCTCCGCGTTCGGCTCCTTCATCTTCTCCTGGGAGTCCGCGACGAAGACGATCCCGTCGGCCCCCTTCAGGACCAGCTTCCGTGTCGAGTTGTAGAACACCTGTCCTGGAACCGTGTAGAGCTGCACGCGGGTCCGCATCCCCCGGATGGTCCCCAGGTCGATCGGCAGGAAGTCGAAGAACAGGGTGCGATCCGTCTTCGTGGCCAATGACAGCATCCGCCCGCGCTGGATGTTCCCCGGCAGGTTGTCGTAGATGAACTGGAGATTCGTCGTCTTGCCGCACAGCCCGGGACCGTAGTAGACGACCTTGGCGGTGATTTCCTTCGTCGAGTAATTGAAGAGGACCATCAATCATCTCCCGAGGTCGCCGCCGGGGTCGGCGGAGGGAGCGACGGCCGCGCGGGGCAACGCGACCCATGGCGAGCGATGCTGGGTGCTTCTAACCCCAGTCAGGCCGGAAAATTAACACCCGGATCCCGCTCTGTCAAATCCAGCCTCCGATCCCCGTTCAGCAGAGCCACGAACTCCGCCCCGAGCAGGAACACGCAGGAGCTCGCGTAGATCCAGATGAGGAAGACCACCAGCGTCGCCAGCGGACCGTAGATGAGGCCGAATCGCGGCACGGACGCGACGTACGCCCCGAAGCCGAGCTTCAGGCCCTCCCATACGACCGCCACCAGGGCGCCGCCCAGCAAGGGAGCGCGTGTGCGGAATCGGACCCTTGCCAGGAGGTAGTAGAGGGAGGTGAACAGGATGAACGCCAGGAGGACGGACACCCCCCGACCCAGCAGGGCGGTCATCCAGGAAAAGGGTGCGAGGCGTCCCGCGAGCGGATCGCTCCACGCCGCCAGCGCGCGGGCGCCCTGGTGCGCCGCGAACAGCATCACCAGCGCCGCCACCGTCCCGAGGGTCAGGAGGAGCGACCGGAGCCGGGCCAGCACGAAGCCCCCCTTGCGGCGGGTCCGGAAGATCAGGCGGGTGGCGCGTTGCAGGGAGGCGAACACCTGGCTGGCGGAGTAGAGGAGCATGATCCCGAGGGGCACGACAAAGGCGCCTCGCACCTGCGCCGCCGCCTCCAGGCTGTCGAGGAGCTTCGGGCTCACCTCCGCGCCGGGGCGTGCGAACAGGCCCGCGAGCCAGCGGATATGCTCGGGGTCGGTCCCGAACACCGCACCGAGGAGCATGAGGCAGGCGAGGATCAAGGGGAAGATCGACAGGAGCGCGAAGAAGGAGATCGCCGCCGCGTGATTCGTGCAGTGATCCAGGCTGAAGTTGCGGAAGGCCGCCACCGCGGCGCGCCTTGTGCGGTGCCACCGGCTCACCGGGACCTCCACTCGAGCACGACGGGCGTCAGGTCAAGTCCGAACTCCTTCCGGATGCGGTTCTCCAGGAAGCGGCGGAAGGAGAAGTGCGGTGCCTTCCGTGAGCTGGTGAACACCACGAAACGCGGTGGGTGGGTGCCCGTCTGGGCCACGTAGAGGATACGCATCGGCGAGCCATCACGGGCGCGTCCGGTGTGCTGGGCCGCGGCCTCCTTGACCAGGCGGTTCAGGCGGCCCGTGCCGATCCGCGTGGCGCCGTTCTGCCAGACCCGCTCGATGGTCGGGAAGATCTTCGCGAGTCCCTGGCGGGTTCGTGCGGAGAGGAACAGCACCGGCGCGTACCGGGCGAAGCGCAGCCGGCGGCGCACCTCCTCCCGGAACGCGTCCCGGGCCCCCGGGTCTCCCGCCCGGAGGTCCCACTTGTTGACCAGTAGCAGGAACGGACGGTGGTGCTCATGCGCCAGCCCGGCCACCGCCAGATCCTGGGAGGTGAGACCCTCCCCCCCGTCGACGACCAGCAGCGCGACGGCGGCGCCCGCCAGGCTCCGGGTAGCCTGCAGGATGCTCAGCCCCTCCATCGCATCCCGCCGCGATCCCCGCCGGATCCCGGCGGTATCGATGACGCGGTACGTGTGCCCCCCTGCCGCGAGGTCCAGGTCGACCGCATCCCGCGTGGTGCCGGGGCGATCGTTCACGATGGCCCGCTCCTCCTGGACCAGGGCGTTGAGCAGCGAGGACTTGCCGACGTTCGGGCGGCCCACGATGGCCAGGGAGCGCACCTCACCATCTTCCTCCTCGAGGGGTGGAATCTCGGGTAGCCGTTCCAGCAGGGCGCGGGTGAGCTCCGGGATCCCGGCCCCGTGCTCCGCCGCGATGGGGATCGGATCCCCGAGGCCCAGGCGATACAGGTCGGCGAGCGCCGCCTGCAGGCCCGGGTGATCGACCTTGTTCGCGACGAGCAGGACCGGACGGCCGCTCCTGCGGAGACGCGCCGCCAACTCCTCCTCGGCGGGCACCGGTCCCTCCCGGGCGCTGGTGAGGAAGAGCACGAGGTCCGCCTGCTCGATCGCCAGCCGGGCCTGATCGCGGACGAGGCCCTCGAGGCCGTCTCCCCGCTCGGGGAAGATGCCGCCGGTGTCGACGAGGATCAGCGTGCGATCCCCGATCCGGACGGTGGCGTGGATCCGGTCCCGGGTCAGGCCGGGCGTGCTGCCCACCAGGGCCCGCCGCCGCCCCACGAGGCGGTTGAACAGGGTGGATTTCCCGACGTTGGGTATGCCCACGATGGCGACGGTAGGGGCCCTCAAGCCGCCCTCCCCGCCGGGGTCGGGCGCCCGGTCCGGGAATCCCCCCCGCCGAACCGGTTGACATTGATAAACCCTTTATTTATATTGCCTAGCATTCCATCGAGGGCCCTGGGTTCCGGCACAGGCGGGAGGCGAATGGATGATCAAGACCGACATCATCAACCAGGTCGCGAAGGCGGCCGACATCACCCGGGTGAAGGCTGTGGTCGCCGTCGAGGCGGTCCTGGAGTCGATGAAGGAGTCGATGCGCCGGGGTGACCGGATCGAGCTTCGTGGCTTCGGCGTCTTCCAGGTCAAGCCTCGAAAGAAGGGCATCGGACGGAACCCGAGAACCGGCAAGGAGGTCCGCATCCCGCCCGGCAAGACCATTCGGTTCAAGCCCGGAAAGAACCTGAGAAACCTCTGACCCCCGACCCGTTCCACATCCCGCACGTCACCCTGACGCGATGAGACTCTAGCACAGGGAGGCCCGCGCCTCGACGGCCGGGGCTTTCTACTCGTCCCCCCGCGCGCGGAAGGTCGACCAGCCGATCACGCGACCTTCGATGGTGAGCGACACCATCCCGTCGACATCGGTCCGCAGCACGCGCACCCGCGCCCTCGCCAGCCGCCGCAGCACCTCGAGATCCGGGTGCCCCCAGGAGTTCCCGGCGCCGGCGGAGACGAGGGCGAGCCGGGGACGGAGTGCCTCGAGCAGCTCCCGGCCGGTGCCGGAGCGGCTGCCGTGGTGGCCGACCTTGAGGACGTCGCAGGGCCCCAGCCCCGCCTCGACCAGCCGGGCTTCGGCGGGGCGGCCGGCATCCCCGGTCAGCAGCAGGCAGGTCCCCTCCCGCCGGACCCGTAGGACCACGGAGCGCTCGTTGTCCGGTGCTCCGGCGTCCGGCTTCGACGGGGGATTCAGGACCGTCACCTCCGCGCCGCTCCATACGGCCCGCTCCCCCGCCGTCACCTCCCGGATCGGGATCCCGAGGCCCGCCGCCCGTGATCGCAGCTCCCGGAACCCGTCCGTGGGGTCCGGGGGGATCCAGATCCCGCCCACCGGAAAGCGCTCCAGGATCGCCGGGATGCCGCCGGCGTGATCCCGGTCCGGGTGGGTGACGATGACCCGGTGCAGCCGGCGCACCCCGAGCGCCCACAGCGCCGGGGCCACGACGGCAGCCCCGATGTCCAGCCGGGTGCCGGCGAGGCCGCCTCCGTCCACCAGCACGTCGATGCCCTCGGGAAGGCGGAGCACGATCGATTCTCCCTGTCCGACGTCCAGCAGGTACAGCTCGATCCGCCGCGCCGGATGCCCGGGAGCGCCGGCCAGCACCGCGCCGAGCGCGAAACCCAGCAGGGCCCGAAGCACGGGGCGGAGACGGGCGGTCCAGGTTCCCCGGTGGCAGGCCGCGAGCAGGAGCACGTAGTAACCGACCAGGACCGCCGGCCCCGGCCCCGGGGTGGGCCAGCTCCCCAGCGGGACGGCCTCCCCGAGAGCGGCCAGGCGCAGCATCCCCACCGTGATCCAGCCCGCAAGTCTCCCCGGTGGACCTCCGAGACCGGGGACCAGGGATTCCAGGGACATGGCCAGCGCACCGGCCAGCAGGGCGGCGGCCGCGAGCGGGGCGCACAGCGCGCTGGCGAGGATTCCGATCGGCGCGATCCGGTGGAAGGAGCGGGCCAGGAGCGGGGCCACGCCGAGGAACGCCGCCCCCGAGACCGCAAGGACCCCCGGGAGGCGCCCGCCCCGCCGCCCTACCGGCCCCCGGGAGAGCAGGAGGATCGCCGCCGTCGCGGCGAAGGACAGCTGCAGTCCGGGGTCCTGGATCCCCTCGGGTCGCGGCGCCAGGGTGAGCAGCGCCGCGGCGCCGAGGGCGTTCGGGGCGGAGTTGCCGCGGGACAGCAGCCCTCCGGCGATCAGGAAGCCCACCATCCAGGCGGCCCGGACCACGGGAGCACCGGCCCCCGTGAGGGCCGCGTACACCGGCAGCAGGCCCAGGGCGAGCCCCCGGCAACACCGGTTCCGCAGGCCCACGACGCTTCCAGCGGCCAGGACGAACCACGCGAGCAGCCCCACGTGGAGTCCGGAGACCGCGATGAGGTGGAACGTCCCGGCGCGGACGAGCCGTTCCCGGTCCTCCGGCGCGAGATCGCTCCGATCTCCCAGCAGCAGGGCCCCGAGCAGGCCGCGGGCGTGGGGTTGCCGCACCGCACGACCGAGGCCTCGGAGGAGCCGGCCCCGGAGACGGCCGACCCACCGGGCCGGCAGTTCCCGGCCCGGCTGCAGTCGTTCGACGAGGAGGGGAGATTTCGACCAGCCGAGGGCCAGGATCCCGAGCCGCCGGAGATGGGCGCCATAGTCGAAGGCGCCGGGATTCCCGAAGCTCCGGGGACGTCGCAGCGTGAGGACGATGCGGACGCGGTCGCCGGGGAGCAGCCCCTCCACGCGGGAGGCGGCCGCCGTGATCCCGCGCGGGAGGCGGACCAGGATCCCCTCCCCCGCCGCCCGGCGGCCGTCGAGGCGCTCGGCGGCCAGCCGGAGGAAGATCGTGTCGTCGCGGTCCGCGGGGATGCCCCGGACCCGGCCGACCATGCGCAGGGGCCGGTTCGAGCGCAGCGCGGCCGCCAGCGCCGGCGACGCTCGAGGAGCCGCCGCCGGTGCGGCCATCCCGGCCAGGAAGAAGGCGACCAGCACCGCGGCGGCCGCCAGCCCCGCGCGGGGACGGCGGGGCCCCAGGAACGGTGGGATCAGCAGGGCGCCGGCGGCGCTCAGGGCGATGGCCGGGGGCAGGCCCGGGGCATCGCGAATCCCGACGCCGGCAAGAAACGCGACGGCCGCCGCGAGGAGAGGGGCTCGGCGGATCAAGGGGGGCCTCGCCGCTGCGCCCCGTTCCCGCTGGGACGGTAGCACCGGGGATGACGCGGATCAACGAGGGTGGGCTCAGAGCAGGTACAGGGTCAATCGGGGCAGGTCCTCGCGCTCGCGGACCGCGGCGCGGATGCGGCCCTCCCGCGTGGTGCGGAAGGCATGCTCGGTGAGCCGGGGGCGCAGGGGCCCCAGGGCCTCGTCCACCTCCCTCTCGAGCGCCTCCCGCTCGGGAGGAGGCATGGACTCCAGCAGGCCGGCGATGAGGCGATCCTCGATGCGCGCCAGCTCGGCCTCGGCCCGATCCAGCGGCATCCCGGAGGATCCCTCGAGGCTGCCCGCCAGCCTCCGCAGGGCCCGGGCCGCGGCCCCGCGGGCCTCGCCCTCCCCGCGCTCCAGCGCCCCGGCATCGTCCAGGAGGAGGGCCACGGCCTCCTCCCGCCCCCCCTCCGGGTCCGTCGGTTCGGAGCCCGCGTGGGCGCCGAGTTGCGCCTCGCTCCAGGCATGGAACGCCGCCTCCACGGCATGGCGACAGTAGCCCAGCGATAGCACGGGACGGCCGGTCTCCTCCCGGCGCGCGAAGACCCCATCGAGGGCTTCCATCACGATCCGCAGCGGAATGCGCTGGCTCCACCATCGATCGACCAGCGCCACGTCGCGGGTGCTGAGGAAAAGCGGCCGGCCGCGGAGGCGCGCGAAATGCTCCTCGATGGCCTGGAAGTAGCTCTCGTCCGCAGGGCCTTCGGGCCGCGGAGGCTCCGCCGTTTCAGCCACGCCGATCCAGCTCCCGGACCAGGAAGCCGTCGATGGAGGCCTGGATGAGACCGAAGCACTGCCGGAAGTCCGCGAACGGCCTGCCGATCGGATCGAAGATGTCCGGGATCGTCTCGGCGTCCCGCACGGAGGGATGGTAGGCGCTGAGGAGGCTGACCTTGTGGGCATCCTCCGGATATCGTGCCGAGAGCGTCCGTCGGTGCCCCTCCTCCATCACGAGCACCCAGTCCGCCTCGTCGACGCGATCGAGGGTGAGCCCGCGGGAGCGGTGCCGCGTCAGGTCGAAGCCCGTCTCACGGGCGATCCGGAGGGTCTCCGGAGAGGCTGGCGAACCCTCGATCCCCAGGGTTCCCCCGGACGTCACCCGGATCTGCGTCCCTTCGCCCAGGCGGTGGCGGAGGTAGCCCTCCGCGAAGGGGCTCCGGCAGATGTTGCCCGAGCAAACGAACAGCACGGTGTCGTGGGATTTCATGTCAACGGTTCCGCTCGTGAATGAGCCGGAGCCCTTCGAGGGTCAGGTCCGGCTCCAGGGCGTCGAAGCGATGACGCCCTTCGCCGTGGAAGATGGGCGCCAGCCCTCCGGTTGCGATGACCCGGGTGGAAGCACCGAGCTCCACCCGGAGTCGTTCGATGATGCCGTCGATGAGCCCCAGGTATCCGAAGAACAGCCCCGATTGCATCGCCTGCACGGTGTTCCTTCCGATGACCTTCTCCGGCCTGAGGAGCTCGACCCGGGGCAGCCTCGCCGCGCGCTCGAACAGGGCCTCCGCGGAGATCTGGACCCCCGGCGCGATCACGCCACCCAGGTACTCGCCGCGGGCGGAGACCACGTCGAAGGTGGTGGCCGTCCCGAAGTCCACCACGACCGCCGGCCCACCATGGCGCGTCAGCGCCGCGATGCTGTTGGCGATCCGGTCGGCGCCGACCTCCTGCGGGTTCTCGTAGAGGATCGGCATCCCCGTCTTCACCCCGGGCCCGACGATCAGCGGCTCGCAGCCGAACACCTCCCGGCTGAGATGCTGCAAGGCGGGAAGGCTCGGCGGGACGACGCTCGCGATGGCGACGGCGCCGATCGCCGCCGGCGACGCGCCGGCGACGCCCATCAGCTGCCGCACCAGCGCTCCCAGCTCGTCGGCGGTCCGATCCTGCACGGATGCGAGGCGCCAGTGGTGCGTCAGCCGATCTCCATCGTACACCCCCAGGACCGTGTTCGTGTTCCCGACGTCGATGACCAGGAGCATTCCCCCTCCACGCATCTGCCTCAGGCCTCCCGCAGCCTCACCAGCTCGCCGACACGCAGATCGACACGATCCCCGTCCGGCAGCTCCAGCCGCAGCGCACCGTCATCGGCCACTCCGCGCGTGGTCGCCGGATAGCGGCGCTTCCCGTCGTCCACCAGCACCGTAGCTCCCACCGCCCCCGGACAGAGCTCCCGGACCCTCCCCACGACGCCCTCGCATCCCCGCGGGAACTCCAGATACCACGATTCCACCCGGGACAGCAGGCGATCCACGAAGGCCGCGGGTTCAGGCGGCTCCGCCCGGTGCTGCAGGATGCCCGTCGCGCCCGGCGGCAGCCCCTCCGCGCCGCCCAGGTTCACGCCGATCCCCACCACCGCGGAGCCGACGTATCCCGCCTCGCAGCGGCTCTCCACCAGCACCCCGGCGACCTTCTCGCCGTTGATGTCGACGTCGTTGGGCCAGCGGACCACCGCCTGGAGCCCGAGGTCGCGCAGGACCTCCGCCGCGGCGACGGCCCCGAGAAACGTGAGGCAGGGAGCGGGCGCCTCGAGCCGCCGCGGGCGCAGGCCGATGGAGGCGTACAGCCCTCCCGACGGTGACTCCCATCGTCGCCCGCGGCGCCCCCTCCCCCGGGTCTGGTGCCCGGCGAGAACCACGACTCCGTCCTCGCCATCGCGGTCGAGCCACTCCCGGGCCAGATCGTTCGTCGAGAGCGTCTCGTCGAGATAACGGATCCGTCCGCCGACACGGTGGCCCCGGCGCCGGTGACGGAGCTCCACCACCCAGCCGGGCTCAGCCGTCATGGGCGTCGAGGGCGAGGTCCATCGATACCTCGACCCAGGGGGCGCTCCGGGTGAGCGCGCCGAGGGAGATCCGGTCCACGCCAGTGGCCCGGGCGATGTCGGAAGCGGTGTCCGGGTGAATGCCCCCGGATGCCTCGAGCACTGCGCGGCCACGGGACCGTCGCACCGCCTCGGCCATGGTGGCTCGGTCCATGTTGTCCAGCAGGATGAGGTCGGCTCCCGCCTCCATCGCCGCCTCCAGTTCGGCGAGGGTGGTGACCTCGACCTGGAGCGGTAGCCCCGCGGGCAGCGCCTGGCGGGCACGCCGCACGGCCTCGGCGGCTCCGCCCACCACGGCGATGTGGTTCTCCTTGATCAGGGCCATGTCGTAAAGGCCGCTGCGGTGGTTCTCGCCGCCGCCACAGCGCACCGCGTACTTCTCGAGGCGGCGGAGGCCGGGCGTCGTCTTGCGCGTGTCGTAAACGCGGGTCGCGGTCCCGGCGAGGGAGTCCACCACCCGGCGGGTGAGCGTGGCGATGCCGCCGAGGCGCCCCAGGAGGTTGAGGGCGGTGCGCTCCCCCGTCAGCAAGGCCCGCGCGGCTCCCCGGACCCGGAGAAGCGCGTCCCCGGCGGACAGCCGGCTGCCATCCTCGGCCTGGGAGAGCACCTCGACCCCGGAGGACAGACGCCGGAAGACCGCCGCGGCAATGGAGGCCCCGGCGGCGACCAACTCCTGCTCGGCCAGCAGGACGCCCTCCGCCGTGGCGCCCGCAGGGACGAGGCAAACCGTGGTGCGGTCTCCCGCCTCCCCGAGGTCCTCCGCGAGCGCGGCGGCCAGGACCCGCTCCACGTCCTCCCGTGGGGGAGGTTCGACGGTTCTCATTCCCCCCCCAGCGCCTCCCGGGTCTCCTCGAGCCGGGCAATGCGCTCGTCGATCTCCGCCACGATTCCGCGTGTCTTCTCCACCACCGCCGCGGGCGCGCGCTCCAGGAAGTCCCGGTTCTCCAGCTTGGCGGCGTGGGGCTTCCGCAGGTTCCTTGCCTTGTCGATCTCGGAACGGATGCGCCGTCGCTCGGCGTCCACGTCGAGCAAGCCCTCCAGCGGGATCGCGAACAGGACCCCTCCGGACACTCCGCGGGCGGCGACCAGCCCCTCCGGGATGGCCGCCGCGAACTCCAGGCGCTCCGCACGGGTGGGCACGGCGATGAGTCGCTCGTGGCGGCGGAGGAGGTCCGCGACCTCCTCCTCGCCGGGGATGAGCAGGAGCCGGATGGACTGGCCCGGACCGATGCCCACCGCCGCGCGGACGTTGCGCACTCGGGTGTCGAGATCGATGATCATCTCCATCGTCCGCTCCGCGTCGTCATCCTCCCAGGCCGGGACCGGCTTCGGGAAGGGCGCCACCGCCAGCGGGCCCTCCGAGCCGGGCAGCCTGGCAGCGAGTTCTTCCGTGAGGAACGGCATCACGGGATGGAGCAGCCGTAGGAGGCGGTCCAGGACCTCCAGCAGCACCCCGCGGGCGCGCGCCTGCGCCCCCGGGCCGTGGTCGCCACGGAGGTCCTCCTTCACCAGCTCGATGTACCAGTCGCAGTAGCGGTTCCAGGCGAAGCGGTAAAGTCCGCCGGCCACCTCGTCGAAGCGGAAGCCGTCGAGGCTCGCGGCGGTCTCCCGGCAGAGGTGCGACACGCCGGAGAGGATCCAGCGATCCGCGAGCCCCAGCTCCGCCTCGCGGACGGGGGGGCGATCCTCGCCGGCCTCCAGGTTGCCGACGAGGAACCGGACGGCGTTCCATAGCTTGTTCGCAAACGCCCGGTAGCCCTCGATCCGCTTGGCGTCGAGCGGGATGTCGGTGCCGGGGGTGGACAGCGCCGCCAGGGTGAACCGGAGGGCGTCGGCGCCGTACTCGTGGACCAGCTCCATCGGGTCGATGACGTTCCCCCGGGTCTTCGACATCTTGTCCCCGTGGGCATCCCGTACGATCCCGTTGAAGTAGACCTGGGGAAAGGGCTCCTTGCCCTGGAACCGCAGGCCCATCATGATCATCCGCGCCACCCAGAAGAAGATGATGTCCGGCCCGGTGACCATCAGATGCGTGGGGTAGTAGCGTTCCAGGTCCGGGGTCTGCTCCGGCCAGCCCAGTGTCGAGAAGGGCCACAGCGCGGAGGAGAACCAGGTGTCCAGGACGTCCGGATCCTGTCGGAGCACCCCGCCGCACTCCGGACAGGCGGGCGGCTCCTCCCGGGCTACGAGGGTCTCGCCGCAGGGGTCGCAGTACCAGGCGGGGATGCGGTGCCCCCACCACAGCTGGCGCGAGATGCACCAGTCGTGGATGTTGCGCATCCACTCGAAGTAGGTCTTCTTCCAGCTCTCGGGGAACAGCTCCACCCGTCCCTCCGCCACCGCCTCCAGGGCCGGCCTGGCGAGGGGCTGGATGCGGACGAACCACTGCAGCGACACCGCGGGCTCGACGACGGTGGCGCACCGCTGACACTGCCCCACCGCGTGCCGGTGTTCCTCGATGCCCCGGAGCCAGCCCTCGGACTCGAGTCGTTCCACCAGACGGCGCCGTGCCTCGAAACGATCCAGACCGGCGAAGGGCCCGGCGGCCTCCGTCATCCTCCCGTCCTCGCCGATGACCCGGATCCGGGAAAGGCCATGGCGCTGGCCGACCGCGAAGTCGTTCGGGTCGTGGGCCGGCGTCACCTTCACGACGCCCGTGCCGAACTCCGGGTCCACGAACTCGTCGGCGACCACGGGGAGCTCGCGTCCCAGGATGGGAAGGGTGACGGTCATCCCGATCCGGTCCCGGTATCGCTCGTCCTCTGGGTGAACGGCGACGGCCGTGTCTCCCAGCATGGTCTCCGGCCGCGTGGTGGCCACCTCCACGTGGCCCTTCCCGTCCCGCATGGGGTACCGGATCCGCCATAGCTTGCCGACGGTGTCCTGGTGCACCACCTCGAGGTCGGAGAGCGCCGTGCGGCACCGGGGGCACCACGAGATGATGTGCTCCTGCCTGTAGATCAGCCCTTCCTCGTAGAGGCGGACGAACACCTCCCGCACGGCCACGCTGAGCGCGGGGTCCATCGTGAAACGCTCCCGGCTCCAGTCGCAGGAGGCTCCCAGCGCCTCCAGCTGCCGGCGGATGTTTCCGGCATGCTCCTCCTTCCAGCGCCAGGTCCGTTCCAGGAATGCCTCGCGGCCCAGCTCGGCGCGATCGACCCCCTCGGCCTCCAGCTGCCGCTCCACCATCACCTGAGTGGCGATCGACGCATGATCCGTCCCAGGGAGCCAGAGCACGTTGCGTCCCTGCATCCGCCGCCAGCGGATCAGGATGTCCTGCAGCGTCGCGTTGAGCGCGTGACCCAGGTGGAGGTTGCCGGTGATGTTGGGGGGGGGGATCACCACGCAGAAGGCCTCCCCGGGCCGCGCCGGATCCGCCCGGAACAGGTCCCGGCGCGTCCACTCGTCGTACCAGCGGCGCTCGAACTTGGTGGGCTCGTAGGCCTTTTCCATCATCGCTCCCGATGTGAGGGGAAGGTCGCTCCGGGGTGCGACTCAGTCCGCTTCTTCCTCGATCTGCCGGATTCGCTCTCGCACGAGCTGCTCCGCGAGATCCGGGACCACCTCCCAGGCGACCTCCCGCACCACCGCATCTCCGAGCCGCTCGACCACGCGCTGCGCGATGCGGGCCACGTCGTCGTCGGAGAGGGACCCCGCCGCCGCGGAAGCGGCCACAGCCACCGGCTGGGGGCCCGGCGGCTTCTCCGTCGGTTCGGACTCGCCGACGGGCCCGTGGGGGGCTGGCGGCGGTTCCGGGAGCTCGGCCGGTGCCACGGGATCGGGGATCGGGGTCCTGGCCCGCCGCTCCAGGAGATCCGCCACCCTGGAGACGAGAACCTGGGATTCGAAGGGCTTGGTCAGGTGTCCGTCGGCGCCGACCGCATCGGCGCGCCGCTGGTCGAAGTGCTCGAACGTCCCCGTGAGGAGGAGCACCGGGATGGACGCCGTCTCGGGATCCCCCTTCAGCGCCTCGCACACGTCATAGCCGTTCTCCCCCGGCAGGATCACGTCCAGCAGGACGATATCGGGTCGCATGGTGCGCGCGCGGTCGAGCACGAGAGACCCGTCACTCACGCAGGCAACCTGGTAGTCGCCGTCCGAGAAGGTCAGCTCGACCACCTTCTGGATGGTCACGCTGTCATCGGCGAGCAGGATCTTCTTGGCCATCTCTCTCTCCCCCGGCTTCCACAGCACCGAATCGTTCGCGCACCTCGCCGGCCCGCAGGAGCCGGAACGTCTCTCCATCCCGGACCACCGCCTTCCCCGATCCGCCGACGAGAAAACCGTCGGTCAGCGCGTCGCATCCCGTGCCGAGCAGCCCGATCCCCGGAGCCCCACGCAGGACGATCACCTCGGTGCCGGCGCTTCCCGGCGGACCGGGTGCGAACGCCGCCACCAGCCGTCCCCGGTGCACGAGCACGCCGCCGGACTCGGGGCGCAGTCCCGGAACGCTCCGCAACCCGGAGGCCGGCACCACCTCCTCCACCTCGGACATGGGCACCGCGAAGGCCTGTCCGGCGCAGCGGAAGGTCAGGAACACCCGGCTCCCCGCCCCCCCTGGACCGCACCCAGGTTCGCAAGATCCAGGACCCCCACCAGCCGGTCCTCCCGCGCGATGACGCCGCGGTAGATCGCCGGGGATGCCTCGAAGAGGTAGGGCGGAACGGGGATCAGGCTCTCCTCGGGAACCTCCAGCAGTCCGACCATCCGCTCCACCTGCAGCAGGACCTCGATCGGCGGGGCCGTCACGCGGAGGAAGGGCGATTCCTCCGTGCACAGCCGGGTCCGGACCCCTGCCGGAAGATCCCACAGGGGCACGCGCCGACCCTCGAGATCCACCGAGGCGCCGCCGGCCTCGCGGCGGACCTCCCGCACGCGTCCGGGGGCAAGCACGGCAACGATCTGCTCGCCCGGAAGGGCGAATTCGAACCGCTCCACGGAGAACTGGAACAGCTTCACCGCCACCCCCCTCGGGCCACGACGGCAACGGTAGACGAGAGCCGTTGGAGTGTCAACAAGACGTCCCGGAGCACTCGAGCGCCGTCCGTTCCAGTCGCCATCCCCCGCCGTCGTGACGGTGCATGCGGAAGAGCCGCTGCAGACTCCGTGCCTGGCCCGGAGCGGCCGCGTCGACCCAGCGGTGCATCCTGGCCCGCGCCGCGGCGAGCAGATCCCCGGGTGCGGTGATCTCCTCGACGAGTCCTGTCCGCAGCGCCTCGGCGGCGGAGAGAGCTTCCCCCCGGGCCAGGATCCCGAGGGCGAGACCCGGCCCGGTGCGGGCCGGCAGGCGCCGGTTGCCGCCATAGGCCGTCGGGAACCCGAGCCACGCACCGGGGTGCCGGAAGCGGGAGCGGGAGGAGGCGACGACGACATCGCAGGCGAGGGCCACATCGAGACCGCCGCCGATGCAGTGCCCGTCCACCGCGGCGGCCAGCCAGAGCGGTGTCCGCGCCATGAGCCGTAACACCCGTGCCCCGTGGAGGCCGAAGCGGTGCGCATCGACGCCCGACAGCCGGGACAGGACGCCGAGGTCCGCGCCGGCAGCGAAGGCGCCCTCGGGTCCCCTGATGACCGCGGCGCGGGCCCCGGCACGTTCGGCGCGGCGGAGGGAGCGAGCCAGTGCCTCCAGCGCGTCCGCATCCAGGATATTGGCCCGGCCGGCGCCCTGGACCCGGATCTCGGCGATGCCTGCGGTCAACGCTCCTCGAGGTCCGCGGCTTCCGGCGCGAGGTTGGAGCGCACGAACTCGACGATCTCCGCCGTCGTGGCTCCCGGCCGGAACAGCTCGACCACACCCATCTCCTTCAGGCGCGGAAGGTCCTCGTCTGGGATGATCCCCCCGCCGAACACCTTGATGTCGCCGGCTCCCCGCTCCCGCAGCAGGTCGATCACCTTCCGGAACAGGGTCAGGTGGGCACCCGAGAGGGTCGACAGGCCGATGGCGTGCACGTCCTCCTGGATCGCCGTCTCCACGATCTGCTCCGGCGTCTGGTGCAACCCGGTGTAGATGACCTCGTGCCCGGCGTCCCGGAGTGCCCGGGCGATGATCTTCGCCCCGCGGTCATGTCCATCCAACCCGACCTTGCCCACCAGCAGACGCACGCGTGCCACCGCCGCTGCCGTTCCTCCCTTCTCGGCCATCACCCCTCCTCCCGCGGGGAATCGGTGATTCCACCGTTCCCGGTCTCCGCCGACCGCCCCAACGCGGCCCCCGGAGAGATCGGTGCATTCGGGCTAGAAAACCGACGTCTCCCGGTACTCGCCGAAGACCGGCTTGAGGACGCCGCAGATCTCACCTACCGTGGCGTAGGCCCGTACCGCATCGAGAATGCGCGGCATGGTGTTCTCGGAGCCCCGGGCCGCCTCCACGAGGAGCCCGAGCCGGCGCTGCACCTCGTTCTCGTCCCGCTCCCGCTTGATCCGCTCCAGCCCCTCTCGCTGATCCCGTTCCACGGCGTCGTCGATCCGCAAGGTCTCGACGGGCTCCGCCTCCTCCATGGTGTACCGGTTGACCCCCACCACGATCTTCTCGCGGGCGTCGATCTGCTGCTGATACCGGTACGACGCTTCCGCGATCTCCCGCTGCGGAAAACCCGCCTCGATGGCTGCGACGATCCCGCCCAGCTGGTCGATCTTGTCCAGATAGGCCCGGGCCTCCCGCTCCATGCGGTCGGTGAGCCCCTCGACGAAGTAGGAGCCCGCCAGTGGGTCCACCGTGTTCGCCACCCCGCTCTCCTCCGCGAGCACTTGCTGCGTCCGGAGCGCGATGGTCACGGCCTTCTCCGTGGGGAGGGAGAGCGTCTCGTCCAGCGAATTCGTGTGCAGCGACTGCGTCCCCCCGAGCACCGCCGCCAGCGCCTGGACCGTCACCCGGACCACGTTGTTGTAGGGCTGCTGGGCCGTGAGGGAACAGCCGGCGGTCTGCACGTGGGTGCGCAGCTTCCAGGAACGTTCATCCTTGGCGCCGAACCGTTCCCGCATGATCCGCGCCCACAGGCGGCGGGCAGCCCGGAGCTTGGCGATCTCCTCGAAGAAGTCGTTATGCGAGTTGAAGAAGAACGACAGGCGCGGCGCGAACCTGTCGACGTCGATCCCCGCGTCGATCCCCGCCTGGACGTACCCGATGCCGTCGGCGAGGGTGAAGGCGAGCTCCTGGACCGCGGTGGAGCCGGCCTCGCGGATGTGGTAGCCGGAGATCGAGATCGTGTTCCACTTGGGTACCTTCTCGGCGCAGAAGGCCATGATGTCCGTGATGAGCCGGATGCTGGGCCGCGGCGGGTAGATCCACTCCTTCTGGGCGATGTACTCCTTGAGGATGTCGTTCTGGATGGTCCCCTCGAGCTTCCCCAGCGGGACACCCTGCTTCTCCGCCACCGCGAGGTACATGGCGAACAGCACCATCGCCGGGGAGTTGATGGTCATCGAGGTCGAGACGTCCCCCAGGGGGATCTGGTCGAACAGGACCTCCATGTCCGCCAGGGTGTCGATGGCCACCCCTTCCCGGCCGACCTCGCCACGGGCCAGATCGTCGTCCGAGTCCCGGCCCATGAGCGTCGGGAGGTCGAATGCCACCGACAGGCCCGTCTGGCCGTGTTCCAGCAGGTAGCGATACCGGCGGTTCGTATCCCGGGCGGTGCCGAAGCCGGCGAACTGGCGCATGGTCCACAGGCGCCCACGGTACATCGTCGGGTGCACACCGCGCGTGAACGGGTACTGCCCCGGGTATCCCAGCTCTTCCTCCGGATCCCAGCCCTCGCGGTCCTCCGGCGTGGACAGCCGTGGGATCTCCATGCTCGACACCGTGGAGAACTCCTCCCGGCGCTCCCCGTGCCTGTCGAGAGCCGGTCGCAGGACCTCCTCCTCCCAGCGTCGCTTGCCGCCAGCGTCGCGGCCCCCCCCGTCACTCATCATCCGCCTCCCTGCGCGGCGACACCGCGCGGTTCTCCCCGTCCGTCCCGTCGCCACGGAAGCTCCGGAGCCTCCGACGGGGGCGTCCACCGGCAAAGCACCAGGCGAAGACCGCCCGCTCCAGCGCTTCCGCCTGACGATCCCCGAGCCCGGGGCCGCGCCGGGCGAGGTCCGCCACCGCCCCCAGCGCCCGATCGTCGTTCCGGAGCAACGCTCGCCCGACCCGGGCCAGACCCGCGGCCTCGACGACCTCCGTCGCGAGGCCCAGATCGACCGCCCGTCCCGCCCGGATCTCCGTGGCCTCCAGACAGGCGCACAGGAGCCCGCCACCGGGCACCCGCCGCGCGGCCCGGAGCAGGCTCCCCGCCACGGGAGTGTAACCCTCCGTCGGCGGGAAGATCCGGATCGCGGCCCGTGGCCCCAGAAACAGCAGGTCACAGGCCAGCAACAGCTCCAGGGCGGGGCCCCGCACCAGGCCCCCGGCCCACCCCGCGGTGAGCGTCCCGGCGCGCCCGGCCCCGTTCGCCAGCCGGTCGCCCCATTGAAGCAGCCCGGGCGTCGGGGGGCCCCAGGAGGGGGCATCGCCGCGGATCTCCAGGAAACGGAGTCCGGACGACGCCGCGAAGAGCCGGCGTCGGGCCCGCTCCAGGATCGAGAGCCCCCCCTGCGGTGCCAGGTCCGCCGCAGCGATCCCGACGCGCACCGGGGCCTCCGGCGGCCAGCCTTCCGGCATTCCCCGCTCAGTCCTCCGGCAGGATGAGGCCGACGTGACCATCGGCCCGGTTGTAGACGACTCCCACCTTCTGGGTGGCGGCATCCCGGAAGACCAGGAACGGCTGGTCGGCGTTTCGCAGGTTCAGGGCCGCCTCCTCCGCGCTCATCGGCTTTCGGGAGAAGCCGTCATCCCGGACCATCAGCAGGTCGCCGGGAAGGGTCGCCACGACCTCTTCCTCGACGAGGACCTCCGGTTCCGATCCGTTCCCCCCGGACTTCCGTCCCGCACGGCGGCGTGCCTCGATCATCTTCTCGCGGTGCTTGCGGGCCTGGTTCTCGATCTTCTCCAGTGACTTCCCGATGGACGTGTACATGTCCTCGGTGGCCTGGCTGCTGCTCAGCAGGAGGTTCTTGCCCTTCACCACCACCTCGGCGATATGGCGGTACTTCTCCTTGACGAGGACGACGTGCGCCTCGGTGATCCCCTCCGTGGCTCGCTCGATGCGCTCCAGGCGCTCCTCCGTGAACTCCCGGATGGCCGGGGTCACGATCAGGTGTCTTCCGGTGATCGATAGTTTCATCGGCGCGATCTCCTAGGGGCCCATCGCGGCCTTGCGGCGCTCCGTCGAGGAGGGAATGCGAAGCTCCTCGCGGTACTTGGCCACGGT
>JASFRI010000015.1:0-23845 GCA_050115015.1 Acidobacteriota bacterium | reverse complement strand
TGGACGTGAAGTCCTCGGCGGAGCTGGGCAACCCGGAGCTGCGGGTGCACTTCAACCGGGATCAGCTGGCGCGGCTGGGCCTTGACGTGGCGACGGTGTCCGCGACCATCCGGAACAAGGTGCAGGGGGAGGTGGCCACCCGGTTCACCGAGGCCGACCGGGAGATCGACATCCTGGTGCGCTCCGTGGACATGGGCCGGGCCTCCCTGGAGATGGTGGAGGACATGATCGTCGGCCAGCGGGACGGCGTGCCGATCTACCTGAAGTCCGTGGCGAGCGTCGAGGTCGCCGAGGGCCCTTCCGAGATCCGGCGCATCGGGCAGAAGCGGGCCGCCGTGATCTCCGGCAATCTCGCCAGCCGGGACATGGGATCCGTGGGTGCCGACATCCGCGAGCGCCTCCGGACCCTGGCCCTTCCCGCCGCCGCCGCCGCCTTCCTGAGCGGCCAGGAGGAGGAGATGGCGCGGTCCATGCGCTCGCTCCTCCTGGCCATGGGCCTGGCGATCTTTCTCGTGTACCTCGTGATGGCCTCGCAGTTCGAGTCCTTCCTGCATCCCTTCGTGATCATCTTCACGCTCCCGCTGGGGGCCATCGGCGTGGTGGCGGCGCTGTTCCTCACCGGCACCACCATCAACGTGGTGGCCATGATCGGCATGGTGATGCTGGCCGGGATCGTGGTCAACAACGCCATCGTCCTCATCGACGCCATCAACCAGCGGCGGCTCGAGGGCCTGGACAAGGTCGAGGCGATCGTCGACGCCGGGCAGAGCCGGCTGCGGCCGATCCTCATGACCACGGCGACCACGGTGCTGGGGCTGCTCCCGATGGCGCTGGGGTTGGGCGAGGGCGCCGAGCTCCGGGGCCCCCTGGCCATCACCGTCATCGGCGGTCTCGTGGCCGGGACGCTGCTCACGCTGCTGGTGATCCCCGTGGTCTACTCCCTGCTCGACCGCAAGGTGTACGCCGCCGCGACGGTCCCGGTCCCCGCCGGGAGCCCCCGGGCCGACGACGTCCCGGCCCTGGAGTCGAGGCCGGAGGTGGCGCGGTGAACCTCCCGAAGCTGGCCGTCACCCGCCCCATCACGACCGTCATGATCCTCGTCTCCGTGATGGTGATCGGCGGGATCGCGCTGGTACGGCTTCCCCTGGCCTACCTGCCGGAGATCGACGTCCCGTACATCGGCATCCGCATCCCGTACCCGAACTCGAACCCGACCCAGGTGGAGAAGGAGGTCGCCAAGCCCGTGGAGGAGGTGCTGGCGACCCTCGCCGGCGTCAAGACCATGCGCTCGGAATCCTCCGCCGACCAGGCCACCTTCGATCTGGAGTTCAACTGGGGCCACAACCTGGACGTGGTGCGGATGCAGGTGAGCGAGAAGATGGACCAGATCCGGCCGACCCTGCCCGACGGGGTCGGGGAGATCACGATCTTCTCGTTCAACACGAGCGACATCCCGGTGGTGCAGGGGCGCATCTCCGCCAAGGGGGTCGATCTCTCCGAGAACTACGATCTCATCGAGTCCCGGATCCTGAACCGGATCCGGCGCGTGCCGGGCGTCGCCCGGGTCGATCTGGACGGGGTCGCCCCGAAGGAGATCGACATCGCCCTGATCCTCGCCAAGATCAAGGAGCACAACGTCGACGTCGGACGGCTGATCCAGCGGCTGCAGGGGACGTCGTCCAACATGGTCCTCGGGCAGGTGGATCAGGCCGGCCTGCGCTACACGGCGCGGGTGGTGGGCTCCTTCGACTCGGTCGCGGACATCGGTGACTTCCCGGTGGACGAGCGCGGGCTGCGCCTGAAGGACATTGCCGAGATCGACTACGAGGAGCCCCCCATCCCCTGGGGCCGGCACCTGGACCGGGAGAAGGCGATCGCCCTGGAGGTCTTCAAGGAGTCGACGGCCAACACCGTGGACGTGGTCCATGCGGTTCACAAGGTGATCAAGGAGGACATCTCGGGGGATCCGCTGCTGCAGGGCGTGGAGCTGTTCGTCTGGGAGGACCAGGCGGAGGAGATCACCGGGGGGATCAACGGGTTGCTGAAGGCCGGGGCCATCGGCGCGTTCCTGGCCATCTTCAGCCTCTACTTCTTCCTCCGGCGGCTCGATTCGACGGTGATCGTGGCGATGTCGATCCCCTTCTCGGTGATCGCTGCGTGCGGCGTCATGTACTTCATGGGGATGACCCTGAACATCCTCTCGATGATGGGGCTCATGGTGGGCGTCGGGATGCTCGTGGACAACGCCATCGTCGTCCTGGAGTCGATCGACCGGCGGCACCGGACCGAGAAGGACACGCGGATCGCCGCGCTGGACGGCTCCAGGCAGATCGTCCTCGCGGTGGTCGCGTCCACCGCCACCACGCTGATCGTGTTCCTCCCCCTCGTGGTCGGCGCCAACAGCGGCCTGACGACCTGGTTGCGGGAGGTCGGCGTGACCATGTCGCTGGCCCTCGCCTGCTCGCTGTTCTCGTCCCTGACGCTGATCCCCCTGGTGTCCGCGCACTTCCTCCGCGCCCGGACCAGCGAGCCCAGCCGGATGATCGCCCGCCTGGAGGACGTCTACGCCGCCACGCTGGGGTGGACCCTGCGGCACAAGGCGATCACCGGGATCGCGGTGATCGTCGTCATCGGCGTCGGGCTGTCGCCCCTCTTCACCGGCATGGTGGAGCAGGCGATGTTCTCGGCCCAGGTGAACGAGCGGCTCTACCTGGAGTACGACTTCGACGACTTCCACTACAAGTCGGAGGCGGAGCGCGCGGTCAACGTGGTCGAGGAGTACCTCTACGCCCACCGGGACGAGTTCCTGATGAAGTCGGTCTACAGCTTCTACCAGGAGAACTACGCCGGGACCACCATCGTGCTGACCCGGAAGGACCTGGACGGCGACCAGATCAGCGACCTGCGCGCGAAGATCCGCGAGGGGCTCCCGGAGATGCCGGGGGTCCGCTGCTACTTCCACGAGGACGCCGACTCCGGGGGGAGCGATACCTTCTTCGCCGTCAAGTTCTTCGGCCAGGACAGCGGTGTCCTGCAGGAGCTGGGCGAGGAGATGGAGCGGCGCCTGGAGACCGTGGAGGGGGTGCGGGACATCTCCGCCTCCCACCAGCGCGGCCGCAAGGAGATCCAGGTCTCGGTCAACCGCGACAAGGCGGCCCGGCTCGGGATGACCGCCAAGGACGTCTCCGACATCTTCGGCTTCACGCTGGGCGGCATGCGGCTGAACCGGTTCAGCACCGGCGAGCGGGAGGTGGAGACCTGGATCGCCCTGCGGCTGGAGGACCGTTCCGATCTGGACGATCTCAAGAAGATCCAGTTCGGCACCGGGGATGGCCGGGTGATCACGCTGGGGGACATCGCGGACTTCCAGGTCATCACCCGCCAGCAGGAGATCGTCCGGGAGAACCGCAAGGTGCGCTCGTCGGTCTGGGCCACCTACGAGGGCGAGGACTGGAACGAGGTCCGCACGGAGATCGAGGGGCTGGCGAGCTCCCTGGTGATGCCCGCCGGCTACAGCTGGTCCTGGAACGACCGCATCCTCGAGCAGGACCAGCAGGGGGCCCAGATGGGGATCAACTTCCTGCTCGCCCTGGCCCTGGTCTACCTGGTGATGGCGTCGCTGTTCGAATCCCTGGCGCAGCCGTTCGCCATTTTGCTGTGCTCCGTGATCTTCGCCCTCTCGGGCGCGGCGTGGATGCTCGTGATCACGGACACGCCCTTCAACCTGATGTCGTGGATCGGGATGCTGATCCTGATCGGCATCGTGGTGAACAACGGCATCGTGCTGCTGGACCGCATGAACCAGCTGCGCAAGGAGGGGATCGGCCGCGAGGAGGCCATCATCGCCGCCGGACGCGACCGGATGCGCCCGATCCTCATGACCGCCGCCACGACGGTCATCGGCCTCGTACCCCTGGCGATCGGGGGCTCGACGATCAGCGGCCTGTTCTACTACCCGCTGGCCCGGACCGTGATCGGGGGGCTGGTGGTCTCCGCGTTCCTGACGCTGGTGGCGCTGCCGAACGTCACGCTCGGGGTGGAGGCGATCGCCGCCTGGTTCCGGCGCATCTGGTCCCTGTCGCGACCGCGCCGGGCCGCCGCGGCGGGATCCGGCGGCGGCGAGCTGGTACCGACACATCCCGCCCCCTGAGCGGGATCCGCCGGCGCACCTTCCGGGAGCCCTCCCCCCGGATCCCGGAGGGTCGCGCCGGCCCTTTTCCGTCATTCCCGTCGAGATCCGGGGTTCGCCGTGGCGCCGCGGATCCACGTCGAGCCGGAGGACCGGCCACCAGGCCAGCTCCGCCCTCCAGGAGCACATGGCGGTGAAGGCCGGACGGGCTACCCCGGCACGCCGCGGACGGAGCCGATCCGGAACCGCCGAGGGCGGCGCTGCGCGAACCCACGGCGCGACCGATCCCCCGGCTTGACCCCCCCCGCCCGCTCCGGGAGAATGATCCGCCGGTCCGCAGGCAGGGGAGGGGAGTGCCGGGACGGCGGGAGGTTTCGATGCTCCGACCCGGGCGGTCCCGCCCCTGGGTGATCGCCCATCGGGGCGCATCCGCGGCCTGTCCCGAGAACACCGTGCCCGCGTTCGACGCGGCCCTCGCCTCCGGCTGCGATGCGGTCGAGCTCGACGTGCAGCTCTCGGCGGACGGCATCCCGGTGGTGTTTCACGATCGCACCCTGCGGCGTCTCGGCCTGCCCCGGGTCCGGGTACGGGACCGGGCGCTTGCGGATCTCCGGCGGCTCGACGCGGGCGGCTGGTTCGAGGCCGGCTTTCGCGGCCAGCGGCTCCTCACCCTGGAGCAGGTCCTGCGCCGCTACCTCCGGAGGACGCGGCTGCTGGTGGAGCTCAAGGTCCGCGAGCGCGACCGGGCCGACGGCCATCACCGGCGGCTCGCCGCCGCGGTCGCCGCGGTGCTGGGGGCCCGGGATCCGGACCATCGCGCGGCTGTGCTCAGCTTCGACGCCGAGGTCCTGTCGGCGGTGCGGGAGGCGCGACCCGGCGTGACCACCGTCCGCAACCTGCAGGTCCCGCGGCGCGTCGGCCCGGGGCTGCACGCGGAGCTGGACGCGGTGGACATGGTTTCCGCCGATCACAGGACCCTGACCCCCGCCTTCGCGAGCGCCTGGCGGGAGCGCGGCAAGCCGCTGCTGGTGTTCACTTGCAACACCGCACCGGCGGTCCGCCGCGCCCTCGCCTGCGGTGTCGACGGCATCATGTCGGACCGCCCCGGCTGGCTCCGGGACCTCGTGGCGGTGGAGCCCCGATGAGGCGCGAGTTTCCCCGGCTGGAGCGCGTGGGACCCTTCGACCTGCTGGTGATCGGCGGTGGGATCTACGGTGCGTGGGTCGCGTACGATGCGGCGCTGCGCGGCCTCGAGGTGGCGATCGTCGAGCGCGACGACTGGGGCGCGGGGACGTCGTCGGCATCCTCGAAGCTGATCCACGGGGGGCTCCGGTACCTGGAGCACTACCACCTCGCCCTGGTGCGGAAGTCGCTCCTGGAGCGGCGGCGGCTCCTGCGGCTGGCCCCGCACCAGGTGCGACCGCTGCGCTTCGTCATCCCGTCCTACCGGGGGGATCGGGTGGGGCGTCTGCGGCTGCGGGCCGGCCTCACCCTCTACGACCTTCTGGCCGGGGGGGCCCGGGACGGGATGGGGCACGACGTCCTGGACCGGGAGCGGGTCCTCGCCGCCTCGCCGTTCCTGGAGGAGAGGGGGCTGCTGGGCGGCTTCGAGTACGGCGACGCGGTGATGGACGACGCGCGCCTCACCCTCGAGGTGGTGGCCGCGGCGGTCGCCCGGGGTGCGGTGGCGGTCAACCATGCCGCCGCCGACCGGCTGATCCTGCGGGCGGGGGAGGCGGAGGGTGCGCGGATCACCGACGGCGAGTCGGGGGAGACGCTGGACGTCCCGGCGCGGGTGACGGTGAACTGCGCCGGTCCCTGGGCGGCGGCGCTCCTGTCCGGGAGCCCCGCGCGGGCGGCCGTGCGCTACCAGAAGGGGATCCACCTGGTGATGCCCTCCCTGGGGGTCGACCACGCCCTGCTGGTGATGGCCCATGCCGACGGCCGACCCTACTTCCTGATCCCCTGGTACGGCCGCACGCTGCTGGGCACGACGGACACCCTCTACGAGGGGGATCCCGACGACGTGACGGTGGACGCGGAGAACACCACCTACCTCCTGCGCGATGCCGCCCGTGTGCTCGGCGCCACCGGCTGGCGGGAGGAGGACGTGGTCAGCTCCTTCGCCGGGCTGCGGACGCTGCAGGCGCGCCCCGCCGCCAGCCCGGGGGCCGCCTCCCGGGAGTGGGCGCTGCTGTCGCCGCTGCCGCGGCTGCTCATGCCCGTGGGCGGCAAGTACACCGCCGCACGGGCCGACGCCGTCCGGATCGTGGACGGGGCCGTAGCGCTGCTGGGACGGTCGGACCGGCGCTCCCGGACGGCGGACCGCGTGCTGCCGTGGACGCCGTCCGAACCCTTCGAGGCGTGGCGGGAGCGCGCGGTCCGGGAGGGGGTGGCGGCGGGCCTCGACGGGGAGACCGCCGCCGGGTGCGCGCGACGTTTCGGCACCGGGGCGCCCGCCATCCACCGGCTGGCGGCCTCGGATCCCGTCCTGGCGGGGCGGCTCCACCCGGACGCGCCGTTCTGCCGGGCCGAGGTGGTCCATGCCGCCCGGGCCGAGATGGCCCGCACGCTGGAGGACATCCTGCGCCGGCGTGTGCCCCTGGCGCTGGTCGTCCGGCCGGAGGCACTGCCGCTCGCCGAGGCGGCGGCGCTGGCCGGCGCGGAGCTAGGCTGGGGCGCCGACCGCCGGGACGAGGAGGTCCGGCGGATGGGGCGGAGGGTGGCGTCGCGGTGAGCATCGCCGGCGCGATCGACCTCGGCACCACGCGGATCAAGGCCGCCGTGCTGCGGGACGACGGCTCGCTGGAGACGGTGGCGGATCTCCCGGCGCCGGCGATCACCGGCCCGGGCCTGCGCCGGGAGTCGGACCCGGCGGCGTACCGGGAGGCGGCGACGGCGGCGCTGGACGCGCTGCGGTCGCGGGCGGGGACCGAGCCCGCCATCGGCCTGGCCAGCCAGCGCTCGTCGTTCGTGCTCTGGGATGCCGGCAGCGGCGCACCGGTCACGCCGCTGATCTCCTGGCAGGACCGGCGCGCGGCGGCGTGGTGCGAGGCGCGGCGGCGCGACGAGCCGTGGGTCGCACGGCTCACGGGGCTCCGCCTGTCGCCCCACTACGCGGGCCCCAAGCTCGCGGTGCTCCGCGAATCCTCCCCGGAGCTGGCGGCGGGCCTCGGGGACGGGACGCTGCGCTTCGGCACCCTCGAGAGCTTCCTGCTGTGGGGCTGGACCGGGGGCACGTGCCACGAGACGGACCCGACCATGGCGGCGCGCACACTGCTGTTCGACATCGGGGCGGGGGACTGGTCCGCCGCGCTGCTCGAGCTGTTCGGGGTGCCCCCCGCCTGTCTGCCCCGGATCGTCCCGACCCTGGGCCGGGGAACGGCGATGGCGGGGGGAGGCCGGCTGGAGGTGGGGATCGCGGACCAGGCCGCCTCCGCCCTCGCCGTGCTGGGGACCGGCCCGGCGGGCACGACGGTCACCCTGGGGACCGGGGGCTTCGTGCTCCGCCCAACGGGCCGCGGGCCCACGGACCACGGGCCCACGGACCACGGGCCCACGGACCACGGGCCCACCGGCCACCGGCCCACGGGCCATAGGCCGCGGGCGCGGCCGGGCTACCTGGCCGGCCCGCTGCTGGCGACGTCCCGGGCGACCTGGTTCGCCGTCGAGGGGACCATCAACGGCGCGGCCGCGGCCGTCGACCGGTACGGCCCCGGGCCGACTCGGCTGCCCCGCCGGGACCCGGCGCCGGAGGCGTTCTGCCTCCCGGATGCGGCCGGTGTCGGGGCGCCGCACTGGATCCCGGGGCGGGGGATGGCCTTCTCACCGGCGGCCCGGCGGCTCGGAACCGAGAACCGGAGGCGGGTGGTCCTGGAAGGCGTCGTCTTCCGGGTGCGGGAGATCCTCGAGGGGCTGGGCGACGCCGGGGGGAGGCTCCACCTCGCCGGCGGCCTGGCGCGGGATCCGTTCGTGGCCCCCGCGCTGGCCGCCTGCCTGGGGCGGGAGGTTCACCGGCTCGAGGAGGCGGAGACGACCCTGCTGGGTGCGGCGCGGCTCGCCGCGGGCCTGACGGACAGGGGCTCGATCCCGGCGACCGCGTGCCGGCCGGGGGCCGCCGGAGGGTATCTCGCGCCGAAGTTCGCCCGTTGGAGCTCCTGGCTGCGCACCGAGCTGGGGGGCTGAGCGCCCCCGGCCGGCGTCGGAGGGCGCGCGGCGGCCGGGGGGAGGCAGGCCGCCGCGCGCCCCGCCGTCAGAAGCGGAACCGCAGGTCCACGCTGCCGTGGATCCCGGGGTCGCCGCCGTAGGGGTGGTAGTGCGGACCCGCCGGGCAGTAGCCCGGGGCGTACACCGGGGGGGCGGAGTCCGGGTAGTAGACCACGGTGGCGGCGATGCCGGGCCCGTGGATCACGACCTGCGCCGTCGGCAGGACGTAGTACGCCGGCGGCGCGTACGGACGGTAGTACCGCACCCGCACCGGGGTCGCATGATCGCAGCCGCGGGAGCCGCGGTGGTGGGCATCGTGGCCGCATCCCCGCCCGCGGTGGTCGTCGTGACCCCGGCCGCGATCGCATCCGTATCCCGACCAACGATCGCCGGCACGACCGCGATCGTCTCCCCGGCCGTGTCCGCGCGAGCCGTGGGCCCAGGCCGGCGCCGCCGCCGGCAAGAGGAGCAGGGCCGTGACCAGCGCCGTGGCGCCCATCCAGCTTCTTCCAACGTCGTGTCGCCGTGTCATCGCTCGTCCTCCTTTCCCGCACCGGGTCCTGGTTCACCTTCCGTGCCAGGACCTGGAGGGAGGAGGCCGGGAACATGCTAAACGCCTATGGTTCAGATGGTTGCAGGGTCATGTTCGGTTCCCGAACGGCCGGTGGGAAAGGGCACGCCGTCCCCCGGGGAGGACGCACGGCGGCGGCCGGCGGCAGGTCGTGAACCGCATCACGAGCGGGGCGGCCCTCACTCGTGGCCGATCAGCTCGTCGGTGCCCAGGAGGGCGTCGTCGGCGATCCGGTACCACGTCCGCCGGCGGGGGAGCCGCAGGCCCTCCAGCACGTACTCCCCCTCGAGGACGATCTGCTCGCCGTCGTCATTCGGCTCGCCGTGGGTGAAGCGGTACCCGACCAGGGCCCGGTCCGAGGGGTCGCATTTGAAGGTCCAGGTGTCATTACCGACCTCGGGATCGTACGTCACCCGGGCCGCGAGGACGTCGCGATCCCGGAAACGGGTGCGCAACACCCCCGGGTCGACTCGCGCGCCCGGGTCGCGGAGCTTCATCGGCAGCTCCCAGAGGAAGGTGTAGTCGTCGCGGTAGAAGCGGGCATGGTCGCAGGTGAGTCGGTGCTCCCGCGCTTCGTCGGGCGAGAAGGTGTGCAAGCCGTTCAGCGTGGCGCTGCAGCCCTCCGCGCCCATCCGGCGGACCAGGCGGGTACCTTCCGTGCGAGACGCGACGACGAAGCCCCTTGCCAGCACCGCGGATACCTCGCCGGAATCGACAACGTACTCTGACTCGGGACACTTAGAACGTGATATCCCACTGGGCGCGGACGCGCCAGCCCTGGTCGTCGGTCCCGGCGCTCCCCTGGGACTTCAGGCGCGACACGTCGGCGGTCAGCTTGTTGTTGTGGCCATCGAAGAACCAGTTGACCGCCAGGGTCGCCTCGCGGTCCGCCGGGAGCTCGATCCCCTGGGTCGAGTCGACGGCCGCGATCCGCAGCGCGATCTCCAGCGGGCGCGGGAAGGCGGGGAACGCCTCGTGGAAGAAGTAGCCCGCCTGGGCGTAGAAGCCCCGCAGCTCGGAGGTCTGCCTGTTGAACTCGTCGTCGATCCGCTTCTTGTGGTACTCCGCCTGGATGGAAAGGCCGCGGTAGTGCTGCGCGAACTCCGCGACCCACTGCTGCAGCTTGTACTGGCCGGGGAGCCCGGGAGCGAACCCCGGCAGCTCCCCGCCGCCGGCGGAGGAGAAGCGCGTGAAACGGCTGCGGTTCGACGAGAAGGCGACGGCGAAGGAGGCGGCGGCCTTCTTCCGGCGCAGGAGATCCGACTCGGAGAAGGGCAGCACGACCTTGAGGAAGTTCCACTGCCAGCGCGCCATGTACATCGGCCGGCGGTCGGAGTCCAGCGGGCCGCCGCGGCCGGTGCCGGTGTACACGCCGGCCCAGTAGCTGGAGTCGCCCCGGGTTCCCTTGAAGAGGTGGCCGAAGAACTCGAAGCCCTCCTGACGGTCCACCGTGAAGGGGGAGTTCACGATGGACCGGTCCACGAAGGTGAGCTTGCCCGAGGAGTCCACGCGCTCGCGGTTGTACGTGACCTTGTACTGTCCCACCCGCACGCCGAACTGCTCCCAGGGGGCCACGTCGAACCGCCAGGTCAGCAGGACGCTCCCCTCGATCCCGTACTCCATCTTGTACCGGATCCAGGGCCGGTAGACGTGGCCGTTCATCTTGAAGCGGGCCCGGCGGATGAGGAACCCGGTCTCCTCCTCCACCCCGTCCTCCTCGCCGACCAGGTCCGGGCTGGTCACGTCCGTGAGCCGCATCTGCACCCGGAACTGGAACCTGGCGGCGTAGTTCCCGTCGGCGCTTTCCACGTGGATGCCGTTCTTGTAGCGGAACTTGATCCCGCCCTTCTCCTCCTTCGTCTTCCTGTCGTCCGTCTCCGGCGTGGACTTGGTGCCGTCCTTGGCGGCGTCGCCGCCCGCGTCGTCGACGGTCCCGGACGGCGAGGCCTCGTCCTCCGGCGGGTCCGCCGCGAGGAGGGCGCCGGGGCCGGCGAGGAACAGGAGAAGCACGACGGGACGGAGAACACGGAACGGTCGTGCCCGGCGGGGTGCGGACGGACTTCCGGTGGCGTTCATGCGGATCATGGTCTCCCCTGGGAATTCCGGGCCTGTTCAGGTGCGCCCGGGGCCCCGATGATGGAGAGCCCGCATCAGAGGAATGTGAAGCTCCTGTTAAGATTCTGTTAAGAGAACGGAGCGATGGGGCGACGGAACCGTGGCGCCGGTGCCCGTGGAGATGGCCTGCGGCATCGCCGCGGAGGCCGCGTCGCGGTCGGGTTTCCCCGTGGAGTCGAGAGGATCCGGGCTAGGGACAGACGGGTCGCGGCCGGATGGTCCCGTCGGACCGCTGGCCGATCTGGCCGTCGATCCCGTCCTTCTTCCCGGCGACGGTGTACCCGTAGCCGTCTCCCGCCGCCGGCGTGCTCGGGTCGGTGAACGACGGGCCCGGCAGGTTCGCCTCCAGGCAGGAGCCGTAGTCGGTGCCGTCGAACCCGCTCAGGGTCGTCCGGAAGACGTCGTAGCTCGTGGCCTGCGGGAGCGCCGAGGCGACGAAGCTGGTCTCGTCCGTGGCCGCGAGGTCGGGGATCGGCTTGAACAGGTTGTCCAGGGCGGCCTGCACGTCCACCTTGCCGTGGCCCCAGTCGTCGTTCGGCACGGCGCCGGTGAAACCGTCGGTCACGGTGGTGGAGGTGACGAGGTCACGGAGCTGGGTCGCGTCCAGGGTCGGGTCCACCTGCAGCAGCAGGGCATAGGTCCCGGTGACGTGGGGTGCCGCGAAGCTCGTCCCCGCCAGGGTCCAGTGCTCCCCGTCGGCGGTCACCAGGAGGCGATTGAAGGGGTTCCCGAACGCCGCCGGGGCCGCGTCGGCCGCCAGGGCCGCGGCGACGGCCTGCCCGGGTGCCGCGATCTCCGGCTTCAGCCTCCCGTCGCGGGTGCCGCCGGGGGAGGAGAACTCCGAGAGGGCGCCCAGGGTGAGGGGCGGGGAGTAGAAGGTCGTGTCGCCGTCCACGTTCGTCCACTCGGTCTTCGTGTCGAAGGAGCCCACGGTGGTGGCGTAGAACGCGTTGCCGGGGGTGGTGACCAGCTGCGAGGGGTCCGGCACCGTCCACTCGGTGGTCTGGCCGCCGAGCCCGAAGCTGGAGAACCAGATCCACATGTCGTAGCGGCCCGACTGGCTGATGCTCTCGCCGCGGACCCGAAACGTCCAGGTCCCCGGGGCGGGAGGCTCTCCCAGCTGGTCATCCACCTCCATCCCCAGGACGTGGGAGCCGTTGGCGGTGGGGGCGCAGGTGGTGTCGATGATCAGCACCCCCTCGTCGGTCCCCACGCCGTCGAGGCCGCTGCACGAGCCGCCCCCCGTGCAGTCCGCGTCGGTGGTGCAGCTCGTCCCGGGGTTCGTCCCGTCGATGCAGGCGCAGGTCGCCGTGGTCTTGGGGAAGGCGGTGAGGGACGGCGTTGCGATCCAGACCCGCAGGATGTCGCCGCCGTCTTGCCAGAGCTGCCAGACGACGATGTCGTCGTAGGCCCCCGGCGCCGGGGTGTAGGTCGGGATGACGAACTGGTGGTCGTTGAACGTCCCGTCCGTCACCGTCCCCGAGGCGTGGATCCCGATCCCCCGGTTGTTCCCGGCGGACTTCACCACCGCCTTGCCGGGGATGCCGGGTCCGGTGACGGTGTCGATCAGGACCTCCTCGCCGCTGGATCCGTCATGCCCCCCAAGGTCGGAGCCGTAGCTCATGTTCACCACGAAGGGCTCCCCGAGGGCCGCGGCCCGGTCCTCGATGAACAGCAGGCCATCCCCGCCGTTGCACAGGGCGCATGTGCCCGATTCGGGGAAGATCTTCACGGCGATCAGGTCGGCCTCCGGGGCCACCCCCACGTACTGGAACCCGGGCTGGCCGTTGCCGGTCTGGCTGCCGTCCCCCGCGGCCACGCCGGCGACATGGGTGCCGTGCCCGTCCGCGTTCGGGAACGTGACCGTCCCCATCCCGTCCAGGAACGCGTCGATCTGCGCACCGGTGTAGTAGCAGCCGTAGGTGAACCCCGGCGGCGGCGACCCGCAGTCGTCGGTCTGGTCCCAGAGGTAGCGGATGCGGGTGTTCCCGTCCGCGTCCCGGAAATCGCCGTGGGTGACGTCCAGCCCCGAGTCGATCAGCCCCACCACGACCCCGTCCCCGGTCATGCCGTAGGACTGGAACGCTGTGTCGGCGCCGATGGCGGGGAGGCTCAGGTCGAGCTCGAGCTCGGGGCGGGGCGACGCCTCGATCCACTCCAGGCCGGGCAATCTCGTCAGCGCCCGGAGCCGGGGGAGCGGGACGATGGCCGAGACCAGCTCGTCCCGGCCCCGCTGCAGCTCGATCCCGAGGGCGGCCGCCTCGGCGCGACCCGGCGCGTCCAGCTGCATGCGGACGTGTACCCGGGGCGGGCGGGACTCGGCGTCCACCAGGTACATCGTCGCCAGGAGGCGCAGTTCCGCCTCGTCGGGGGCGCGGGAGGGGCCGGCGGGCCCCTGGCCGAGGGCCGGGCGGCCGAGAAGCCGCTGGATGCCGGGGCCCAGGAAGGGTGCCTCCGCGGCGCCCGCCGAGGCGATCCCCAGGCACAGCACGATGATCGAGGCCATCCGGGGGGTCGGGCGCATGGCACCTCCTGGTCGGGGCCGGGGGGAGGCCTCTCCGCCGACTCAACTTACGTTCGGGGCCCGGAGCCGGCAACCCGTCCTTGACGGGCCGATCCCCCGTGGGTAACCTGATCCGCCGGAAGGCGCCGGTGGGAGTCCCCCGGCGTGCGGCAGCGACCCCCGGCAAAGTGCTCCCCCCGGTGGAAGGCCCGCCCCGCGGGGACCGCGCAGAGCGCCCATGACCATGCAGCTAGCCCGGATGATTCACGAACGACAGGCCTCGGAAGGGCCGCGGCTCGCCCGGCCGGCGTTGGACCTCCTTGACGGGTGCCCAACCCGCCGGCGGAGGTCCGCCTTGTCCGGACGACCCGCGTTCCCTTCCGACACACCGTATCGCCGTGGAAGATCGTGACCTCGAGGAAAACCGTCTCCCATGAAGAGGATTGCTTCGCCCCTACCTGTCGTTCGTGAATCAGCCGGGCTAGCGAGAGTCCCGGCTCCCCGGCCCGTGCCCGGGATGCACCCACGGCACCTTCCCGAGGCCTACCAGCGGCTGAGCGACGAGGAGGCGAGCGCCCGCATCCCCGCCGTCCGGGAGGCGCTGGGGAGGCGGGTGGTCCTGCTCGGCCACCACTACCAGCGCGATGACGTGATCGCGCACGTCGACCATACCGGGGACTCCTACGGCCTGGCCATGAAGGCGGTGGCGAACGAGGACGCGGAGACCATCGTCTTCTGCGGCGTGCACTTCATGGCGGAGAGCGCCGACATTCTCAGCCGGGACTCCCAGCAGGTCATCCTCCCCGACCACGAGGCCGGCTGCTCCCTCGCGGACATGGCGGACCTCGAGGACGTGGAGCTGGCGTGGGAGGACCTCACGGCGATCGCCGGCGAGGGCGCCGTGATGCCGGTGACCTACATCAACTCCGGCGCGGATCTGAAGGCCTTCGTGGGGGAGAACGGTGGCACCGTCTGCACCTCCGCGAACGCCGCGTCCGCGTTCCGCTGGAGCCTCGAGCGGCGAGGGAAGGTCTTCTTCTTCCCGGATCAGCACCTGGGCCGGAACACCGCCCTGGCTCACGGCGTGCCGGCGGAGGAGATGATCCTGTGGGACCCGGCGCGCGACCTCGGAGGAAACCCCGAGGGCGCGATCCGGGACGCCCGGGTGATCCTCTGGAAGGGACACTGCTCGGTGCATACGCGGTTCCAGGCGGAACACGTCCGTCTGTTCCGGGAGCAGATCCCGGGCATCCGCATCCTCGTGCACCCCGAGTGCACCCGGGAGGTCGTGGAGCTTGCGGACGCGGTGGGATCGACCTCGTACATCATCCGGCAGGTGGAGGAGGCGGAGCCGGGTACCCGGTGGGCCATCGGCACCGAGCTCCATCTCGTGAACCGGCTGAAGCAGGCCCACCCGGAGCAGTTCATCGCCTCGCTGGTGCCGGGAGTCTGTCTCTGCGCCACGATGAACCGGATCGACCCGCAGCACCTGCTCTGGGTCCTCGAGCGGCTCGACGAGGGGGAGACGGTGAACCGGGTAGAGGTCCCGGAGGCGATCGCCCGCCGCGCCAGGCTGGCGCTGGACCGGATGCTGGCCATCCGCTAGTGTCGCGAGTCCGCGGAGCGTCCCGAGGCGCGCCGGATGTCCAGGGCCTGGACGGGGTCCCGGCCTCCGTTGGATCGCTCAAGTTCCTGAGGAGTCGGGGATTGCGCTGGATCGAGGTTGCATCCGCCCCGGCAGTCGTGTACCGTATGCTTCCTGCTGTATCGCCCGCCGGACCGGGTGCCGTGCCCGAGCAAAGGAGCCGCTCTCTCCATGGATGATGCCTACCTCGATCGCAGCCGGACATTTGTCCGGACCGATGCGGAAGTGTCGATCCGCCACGAGCGCGAGTCCTTGCTGCGCAAGCTCGACTCGCCGGCGGATCTCAGGAAGATCGCGCCGGAGGAGCTGCCGCGGCTGGCCGCCGAGGTGCGCGAGTACATCATCGACGTGGTCTCGCAGCGGGGCGGCTACCTGGCGTCGAACCTGGGCGTCGTGGAGCTCACCCTGGCCCTCCACTACGTCCTGGATACGCCCCGGGACAAGCTGATCTGGGACGCCGGACATCAGACCTACGCTCACAAGGTGCTCACCGGCCGCCGGGATCGGTTGCCCACCGTCGGCCAGGCCGACGGGCTGAGCGGCTTCTGCGATCGCGAGGAGTCGGAGTACGACGTCTTCGGCGCCGGTCACGCATCGACGTCGATCTCGGCGGCCCTGGGGCTCGCCACGGCGCGGGACCTTCAGGGGGAGCGCTTCCGGGTCGCGACGGTGATCGGCGACGGCGCGATGAGCGGCGGACTGGCCTTCGAGGCCATGAACAACGCGGGGATGCAGCGGCGGGACCTGCTCATCGTGCTGAACGACAACGTCCGCTCGATCACGCGGAACGTCGGGGCGATCTCCAAGTACCTGACCGACCTGCAGACGAACCCCTTCCTCAAGAGGGTCCGGGACGAGGCCTTCAAGATGATGGAGAAGCTCCCCATGGGAGCGACCGTCGAGGAGGTCGCCCGCCGCATCGAGAAGAGCATGAAGGCGGTGGTCGTCCCCGGGGCGCTGTTCCAGGCCCTGGGCTTCCAGTACTTCGGCCCGGTGGACGGTCACGACCTCGAGCAGCTGCTGCCGACGCTGCGCAAGGTTCGCGAGCTGTCGGGACCGGTGCTGCTGCACGTGGTCACCTCCAAGGGGAAGGGGTATGAGCCCGCCGAGGGTGATCCGGTCTCCTGGCACGGGGTCACGGCCTTCGACCCGGCCAGCGGCAAGGCGGCCGCGGGGGGCGGCGGCGAGACCAGCTACACGGAGGTCCTGGCCGCGAGCGCGCTGGAGATGGCCGAGCAGGACGCGCGGGTCGTGGCGATCACCGCCGCGATGCCGGACCGGATGGGCCTGTCCCGGTTCCAGAAGCGCTTCCCGAAGCGGTTCTTCGATGTCGGGATCGCCGAGGCCCACGGGGTGTGCTTCGCCGCGGGGCTCGCCGCCCAGGGAATGCGGCCGATCGCGGCGATCTTCTCCACCTACCTGCAGCGCGCCTACGACCAGATCATCCATGACGTCGCGGTGCAGGATCTCCCGGTGATCTTCGCACTCGACCGCGGCGGCCTCGTCGGGCCGGACGGCGCCACCCACAACGGCGTCTTCGACCTTTCCTATTTGCGGGCGGTCCCGAACCTCGTCGTGGCCGCGCCCCGCGATGGCCAGGAGCTGCGGGACCTGCTGTTCACGGCCCTCGCCCAGGATCATCCGTTCGCGGTGCGTTACCCCGACGATGCCTGCGGCCGTGCCCCCAGGCGCCGCAAGCCGCGGCTGCTCCCGATCGGGTCATGGGAGGTCCTGCGGGAGGGGACCGACCTGGCGCTGCTGGCGACGGGGACGATGGTGGGGGCGAGCCTGGACGCGGCGGACCTGCTCGTGGCCCGGGGGATCGATGCCGGGGTGATCAACTGCCGCTTCGTCAAGCCGCTGGATGGCGCCATGCTGGAGGCGCTGGCGGCCCGCTACCCACGCCTGGTGACCGTGGAGGAGAACACGGTGCGCGGCGGCTTCGGTGGCGCGGTCAGCGAGCACCTGCGGGAGCAGGACGTCCTTCCCGGCGCACTGCACCATATCGGCGTGCCGGACCGGTTCCTGGGGCACGCCAGCCGAGGTGAGGTGCTGGATCGCGCCGGCCTCTCCCCGCGCGGGATCGCGGCGCAGGTGCGGGAGTTCATCCCGCCGCGAATGAACCCCGTTCCCTAGAGCCGGAGCCCTCGTGATCCGTCTGCAGCGCTCCTCATCGACCCTGGCCCGCGCGCAGGCCGACGCCGTCGCGATCCTGATCCCGCAGGCCGGACGGCGCGGCCCGGTCGTCCCGGGCGGCACCAAGCTGGAGAAGGCCCTGGACGCGGTCTGCCGCGCCGACGGCTTCCGGGGGAAGAAGGGCGAGGTGCTGCTGTTCCACGCTCCCGAGGGGTTTCCCTCCCGACGGTACCTCGTGGCGGGGATGGGGCCGGCGGCGGACCTGGACGGGGAGGCGATCCGGCATGCCGCGTCGGCGGCCGCCCGGAAGGCGGGCGGGGTCGGCGCCCGCAAGCTGGGGCTGCGGCTACCGGAGCTCGAGGGGCTGGAGCCGGGAGCGATCGCCCAGGCGGTGGCGGAGGGCGTGCAGCTGGGCTGCTTCCAGTTCGACCGCTACCTCACGGACCCGTCCAAGACGCCGCGGTCGAAGCTGAACCGCGTCGAGGTGTTCTCCGACGCGGAGGCCCGGGTCATCCGGGAGGCGCTGCGCCGCGGCGATCACGTCGCCGGCGCGGCGAACTTCGCGCGATCGCTGGTGAACGAACCCGCCGGGGAGATCACCCCGATGCGCATGGCGGCCATCGCCCGGGACGAATCGAAGAAGGTCGGCCTGGAGTGCAAGGTGCTGCGCCTGCCCGAGCTGCGCCGCCGGGGCATGGGAGGCATGATCGGGGTGGGCCAGGGGAGCGCCCACGAGCCCTGCCTGATCCACCTGCGGTACAAGCCGTCGGGAAAGGCGCGGAAAAAGGTGGCGCTGATCGGCAAGGGGATCACCTTCGACAGCGGCGGTCTCTCGCTCAAGCCCCCGGCGGGCATGGAGTCCATGAAGGCCGACAAGGCCGGATCCGTGGTGGTCCTCGCCGTGCTGCGCGCGCTCCCCGAGCTCGGGCTGCCGGTCCAGGTGGACGGCATCATGGCGATGGCCGAGAACATGCCCTCGGGCACCGCCCAGAAGCCCGGCGACGTCCTCCGGATGATGTCCGGCAAGACGGTGGAGGTGACGAACACCGACGCCGAGGGGCGGCTCGTGCTGGCGGATGCGCTCGCCTACGCCGCCGAGCTCGGGCCCGACCAGATGATCGACCTGGCCACGCTCACCGGCGCCGTCGTGGTGGCCCTCGGCCCGCTGGCCGCGGGCGTGATGGGGAACCGGGAGGAGCTGACCGACGCCATCCTCGAGGCGGCGCGGGGTGCCGGGGAGAAGATGTGGCCCCTGCCCCTCTACCCGGAGTACCGGGAGATGCTGGAGAGCCCCATCGCGGACATGAAGAACACGGGGCTGCGCTGGGGCGGTGCGCTGACCGCGGGGTTGTTCCTCGAGGCGTTCGTCGACAAGGGGATGCCCTGGGCCCACCTGGACATCGCCGGACCGGCGTTCCTCGAGAAGGACCACGCCTACCTCCGGCGGGGTGCCACGGGGGTCGGCGTCCGGACGATCCTGCGCCACCTGGAGAGCCTCACCTGAGCGCGCACCACCATGAGGCGGTCCCCGCCTCCGAGATCGCCTGCGCCGTCCTCACCGCCTCGGACACCCGCACCCCGAACACGGATCAGGGCGGGGCCCTGCTGTGCCGGCTGCTCCGGGAGGCGGGGCACCCCGTGCCCCTCTACCGCGTGGTCCCCGACGAGCCCGCCGCGATCCGGGCGGCGATGGCGGAGGCGGAGGCGGACGCGGAGGTCCGCGTCGTGCTGATCACCGGGGGAACCGGGATCGCGCCGCGGGACCGGACCTTCGAGACGGTCGAGGGGCTGCTGCAGCGGCCGCTGCCGGGCTTCGGGGAGCTGTTCCGGATGCTCTCCTACCGCGAGGTCGGGCCGGCGGCGATGCTCACCCGCGCGGTGGCCGGGATCCGCGGGCGGCGGGCCCTGTTCTCCCTGCCCGGGTCCCCCGCCGCGGTGGAACTCGCCCTGCGCGAGCTGGTCCTGCCGGAGCTCGGGCACCTGGTCGCGCAGCTGGACGGCGGAACCTCCGGCATCAGTCCCAGGTGACCCGGAGTTCCCCGAGGGTCATCGAGCCCACCACGACCAGGTGAGGCGCTCCCGCCGGGATCTCCCGCTCCGGCTTCCGCCCTCCGGACGCCTCGCCGAACACCACGCGGCGGGACAGGTCGACATCGATATCGCTCGGAAGGCGCAGCGAGGCCTCCCCCATGGAGAATCCCGCCCGGACCTCGGCATCCTGCACGTAGGCGCCGGTCAGGTCGACGCGCATCTCGCCCATCGACCCCTCGATCCGGGCGCTCCGGAACCGGGCGTTACCGAGCTTGCGGGCGCTGAACTCGCCCATGGAGAGCTGGACGCGAAGATCCTCCATGGCGATCGGGTTCGGCTCGTCCATGCGCAGGTCGTGCTCGCCCATGGACAGGTCGAGGTCCAGGGCCGACAGGGCCAGCCCGGAGAGGTCCAGGTTGCTGGTCCCCTTGGAGATCGTACAGTCCAGCGAGAGGTCCACGTCCGGGGGCAGGTAGATCGTCAGCCGGTTCTCGAACTCCTCCATGTCCCCGAGGGTCAGCAGCCGGCGCAGCATGGAGTATCGCGACCGCAGGGAGATCCGCACCACCGGATCGTCCTCGTCCCCGGTCACCTCGTGGACGAACTCGTAGAGCCCGGGGTCGTAATCCCCCTCGACGCGGACGCCCTCGCCGGGCCGTCCCGGCCGGACGTCGAACTCGCCCTCCTCGAGGTGAAGCTCGACCCGCGCCCGGCCCCGGGGGAGCGGGACCTCCCCGGGAGCGGGATCCGGGACCGGGAGCGTGCCGGCGCCGGGCAGGGCCTCGGCCACGTTCGCCGGCTGTCCCGGCCGGGACTCGGGAGGGCCCAGGGCGACCATGATCCCCGCGGTCACCGCGAGGCCGACCACGAGGAGCACCGCCAGGCCCAGGCAGCCGACGAGAATGCGCTTGACGATCTTCATCTCCCCCATTCCTACGAAGGACGCGCGGTCGCGGTTCCACCGCGCCGGGATCGGCTCAGGAGAGGCCGAGGAAACTGCGGAACGCGTAGCCGGCGATCCGGGGATTCTCCTTGAGACGACGCATGGAGTACTCGTACCAGCGCATCCCGAAGGGAACGTAGACCCGCATCCGGTGCCCGGCGTCGACCAGGATGCCCCGGAGGGCCTCGTCCACGCCGAGGAGCATCTGGAACTCGTACTGCGACGGGTGGAGGCCCAGGCTCCGCACGAGGCGCAGCCCCTGCCACGCGAGCAGCTCGTCGTGGGTCGCGATCCCCACGTAACAGCCCCCCTCCAGGAGCCGCTCCAGGAGAAAGGCGAAGTTGTGCTGCACGATCACCCGATCCCGGTAGGCGATGCGGCGGGGCTCGATGTAGATCCCCTTGCAGAGACGGACGTTGGCCTTGAGCTTGATCAGCTCGTCCACGTCGTCCACGCTGCGCCGCATGTAGGCCTGGATCACGACACCGACGTTGTCGTGGTGCTCACGCAGCCGGCGGAAGATCTCCAGGGTGTCCGACGTGCAGGACGAGTCCTCCATGTCGATCCGGATGAAGTTCTGCAGGCGACCGGCGTGTTCCAGCAGGCCGGACATCTGCTCGATGCAGAGCTCCCGGTCGATCTTCATGCCCAGGGAGGTCAGCTTGACGGAGACGTTGCAGTCCAGCCCCTGGTCCCGGATCGCCGTGAGGATCTCCTGGTAGACGAGCGCCGTCTGCCGGGCCTCGTCCTCCCGTGTGATGTCCTCCCCGAGGAGATCGACGGTGCCCATGATGCGCTGCCGGTTGAGGTCCTGCACCACGCGGCACGCATCCTGGAGCCGTGCGCCGGCGATGTAGCGCGCGGAGAACCGCCGGACGAGGAAGCGCGGGAGGAGGGGCAAGGTGGCGACGAGGGTGCGATCGATGAGGCTCATGGTGACGTGAACGGCGGCTCCACGGGAGGCCAGTGTGATGGATCGAGGGGCAGACCGGCACGATGCTAGCCACGGGTCGGGACGCTGTCAACCGGGCCGGTTCGTTGACGAAACCCCTTGCGTTGGCATATAAATCGTGATTCCGCCTTGCAGCGAGGGGCCGCGCCGGTTGCCGGCCCCCGGGGGAGCCGTGGACGCGACCAGACCCGGAAAGATGCCCCAGGAGGGGGGCTGCGGCGCCTTCCTCCCCAGCCGGATCGAGCTGGCGCCCAGTGTGTACGTGGCGTCCTCGGCGGTGCTCCTCGGGCACGTGCGCATCGGGGAGGACTCCAGCATCTGGCCGACCACGGTGCTGCGGGGCGACTACGCGCCCATCGAGATCGGCCGCGAGACGAACGTCCAGGACGGCAGCGTCCTTCACGTGGACCAGGACGCGCCCTGCCGGCTGGGAGACCGGGTGACGGTCGGCCACCGGGCGGTGGTCCACGCCGCGACGGTGGAGGACGATTGCCTGATCGGGATGGGATCGGTGGTCCTCACCGGCGCGCGGGTGGGCGCCGGCTCGCTGGTGGGCGCCGGCGCCGTGGTCCCCGAGGGGATGCAGATCCCGCCGGGGTCCGTCGTCCTCGGCCTTCCCGGCAGGGTCGTCAAGGCCGTCACTCCGCGGCTGGCCGCCCGCATCCGGCAGTCGGCGGCGAACTACGTGCTCTACGCGCGGGGCTACCGCGACGGGAGGCTCGGGTGATCGGCAGGGAGAACCAGGAGCGGCTAAGCCGGCTTCTCCATGAGGGGGAGCGCTTCGCCCTGCTGACCCACGTCAACGCCGACGGTGATGGGCTGGGCTCCCAGATGGCCCTCTACGGCTTCCTGCGGGCCCGCGGCAAGCAGGCGCGGATGATCAACCATGATCCCGTGCCGGCGAACTACCGCTTCCTGCAGCTGGCCGCGCAGATCGAGGTGCACGCTCCCGGCGCGGGCACGGGACGGTTCATCGAGGAGGCGGACGCCGTGTTCGTCCTCGACAACGGCAGCGTGGAGCGCCTGGGGAGCCTCGCGGAACCATTCCGGGCCAGCCCGGGACAGAAGGTGTGCATCGACCACCACGAGACCCGCGACGACTGCTGGGACCTCGAGCTCATCGACCCCGGCGCCAGCGCCTCGGGCGAGATCGTGCACGAGATCATCGACGTTCTCGGCGGCGAGATCGACGCCGGGATGGCCGAGGCGATCTACGTGTCCATCGTGACCGACACGGGACACTTCCGCTTTTCCAAGACGCGGCCCCTGACCCACCGGATCGCCGCCCGGATGCTCGAGAAGGGGGTGCGTCCGGACGGGATCTACGACAGCATCTACGAGAACCACGCGGAGGGCTTCGTCCGGCTCATGGGGGAGGCGCTCCGGGCGATGACGCTGGATGCCGGCGGCGCGCTGGCCTGGGTCGCCATGGATCGGGAGATGCTCGATCGCCTGGAGGTGGGCGACACCGACACGGGACCGATCGTCAACCTGATGCTATCCGTCGCGGGCGTCCGGGCGGCTTTCCTCTTCAAGGAGCTGGAGGACGGCGGCGTCAAGGTCAGCCTGCGCTCCAAGGGAGCCGTGGACGTGCATGCCCTCGCGCGGCGGCACGGAGGCGGTGGGCACCGGAACGCCTCGGGGATCCAGCTCGACGGGCCCCTGGAAGGGGCGGTGACGATGCTGCTGCAGGACGCGCGCCGCCTGCTGGAGCCCTGACGGGCATGGTGGACGTCTGTGTACTGCTGGCGGGCTGCGGCCTGTACGATGGTTCGGAGCCCCAGGAGACGGTGGTCCTCCTCGCCGCGCTGGCCCGGGGGGGCGCTCGCGCGGTCTGCGTCGCCCCGGACGTCGAGCAGCTCCACGTGGTGGACCACCGGGACGGGAACGAGGTCCCCGGGGCGGCGCCGCGCCGGGTGATCGAGGAGGCCGCTCGCCTCGCCCGCGGGAAGATCGTCCCGCTGTCCGAGTTCCAGCCGGCGGGGAGCGACGCCCTGGTCATACCGGGCGGTTACGGCGTCGGCAAGAACCTGATGACCGGTTTCGCGGAGCCAGGCTCCCCCGTGGAGCCGCGGCCCGTGGTGGAGGATCTGGTGGCGCACCATCTCTCGGAGCGCAAGCCCATCGGGGTGATCAGCCTGGGGCGGCTCGTGCTCGAGGCCATGCTGCCGGAGGCGTTCACGGCACGGCTGCCGCTCGAGGTGCCGGAGCAGGCGTACGAGGACACGGCCTCCCGCCTCGTGTACGCTCCGGGGTTCCTCGCCGGGGATCGGCTCGACCGGATCGCGCCGGGGATCGAGGCCCTGGCGAGCCGCCTGATCGCATGGTCGACCGCGGAGGGGCGGACGTGAGCGATCCGCTGATCGAGGTCACGGTCAAGTTCTTCGGGTCCTATCGCGAGGAGGTGGGGGAGGAGACCATCGCGGTGCGGCTGCAGCGGGGCGAGACCGTCGCGGATCTTCTGAGCACGCTTCAGGCCAAGCTGCCGCGGTGGGCGGCCTACGAGCACGTGCCGATGGTGGCGCGCAACCTGGAGTACGCTGCCGTGCAGGAGGTCCTGTGCGACGGCGACGAGGTCGCGCTGTTCCCGCCGGTCTCGGGAGGATGACCGTGG
>JASFRI010000014.1:0-24520 GCA_050115015.1 Acidobacteriota bacterium | reverse complement strand
GAGCGGTCCCATCTCGTCCAGAGGGAGCTGGAGCGCCTCCTGGCCGAGCGGGCGGGAGAGCGCCCATGAGCGCGGAGACGCCGCTGGTGGAACTGCACCAGCATGTGGACGGCTCCATTCCGGTTGCCACGACGTGGGAGCTGATGCAGCGCCACGACCTGGCCCCCGTGGACACCGTGGAGGCCATGGAGCGCCTGCTGGCGCTGCAGCCGGAGGAGGAGGGGTCGTTGCTGGCCTACCTCGACAAGTTCCACTACCCGCTGTGGATCACCCAGTTCTACGAGAACATCGTCCTGGTCACCGAGCGGATCGTCCAGGAGGCCTACGACCTGGGGGTGCGCGTGCTGGAGCTGCGCTACTCGCCGGTCATCCACACCTACGCGGGGCTGACGCTCCGTCAGTCCATCGCCGCCGTCCTCTCGGGGCTCAATCACGCCGCCGACCGCCTCGACGGGATCGCCGTCGGGCTGGTGGTGATCGCCATGCGGCAGCACGGACCCCACCTGGCCAAGATCCTCGCCCGGCAGGCGACCAGCGAGTCGGAGCGCTTCCACACCCGCAGCGGCGTCGTCGGGTTCGACATCGCCGGGGCGGAGCGGGGGAATCCCCCGCGGCTCTTCCGGGAGGCCTACGAGGTGGCCCGCTCCGGCGGCCTGTTCCTCACCTGCCATGCCGGGGAGGACGAGGGACCGGAGAACGTGTGGCAGGCGGTGGACGCGCTGGGGGTGAACCGGGTCGGACACGGGTGCTCGGCGGTGCAGGATCCGGAGCTCGTCAAGCGGCTTGCGCGGGACCGGATCCTGGTGGAGTGCTGTCTCACCTCGAACCGACAGACGGGCTCCGTCGCGGAGATCGAGCAGCACCCGATCTTCACGTTTCTCGAGGCCGGCGTCCCCGTGGCGATCTGCACCGACAACACGACGGTCTCCGGGACGGACCTGCGGCGTGAGAACGAGCTGGTGGCCCGCCGGCTGGGAAGGGACGTCGTGGAGGAGATCCACCGCGCCGCGCGGCAACAGTCCTTCATCGCCGCGGTGCGTGGGGAGGATTCGTGATGGCACGGCGTCGCCACAGGGAGGTGCTGGACGCGGTGGTACCCCCCGACCCCGCCCTCGCCATCGACCCCGCCCGGGTCCGGGACATCCTGGTCTCGTTCCTCCGGGCCGAGACCACCCGCGCCGGCCGTGACCGGCTGGTCGTCGGGCTCTCGGGCGGGCTGGATTCCGCCGTGGCGGCGGTCCTGGCGGTGGGGGCGTTGGGGCCCGACCACGTGCTGGGTGTCCGGCTGCCGTATCGCTCGTCGAGCACGGCCTCGGCGGCGGACGCACGGCGGATCGTCGACCGGCTCGGCATCCCCTCGGAGACGGTCGCGATCTCGCCGATGGTGGACGCCTACTTCGCTTCCCGGCAGTCGGCGTCGCGGCACCGGCAGGGGAACAAGATGGCGCGGGAGAGGATGAGCATCCTCTACGATCTCTCGGAGGAGCACGGTGGGCTCGTCCTGGGGACCAGCAACAAGACGGAGCTGCTGCTGGGATACGGGACCCTGCACGGGGATCTCGCCCACGCCCTCAACCCCCTCGGGGACCTCTACAAGACCCAGGTGCGCCAGCTGGCGGCGTTCCTGGAGGTCCCGGCGTCGATCCTCGCCAAGGCCCCCTCGGCGGACCTCTGGCCGGGACAGTCCGACGAGGAGGATCTCGGCATGACCTACGCCGACGCGGATCGCATCCTCCATCATCTGTTCGATCGGCGTGCCTCCGACGAGGCCTTGCGTGCGATGGGCTTCGACCGGCAGCTCGTCCGACGCATCCGGGAGCGCGTGCGCCGCTCCCAGTTCAAGCGACGGATGCCGCTGATCGCCAAGGTCTCCCTGCGCACGGTGGGGATCGACTTCCGCTACCCGCGGGACTGGGGCACCTGACCCACGCCTGAGGGCCGCGGACGCCAGATGCGTGTGCTACAGTAACTTTCCACGTCTCCAGCGCTGCACGAACGCCATCCTCCGGGCTGCCGCCGCCCGTGAGCCGAGGATAGGGAAGGAAAACCATGAGCCAGGAAAGGACGGACAGCTTCGACGCCCGGCGCCGCGTCAGGCTGGCGGGCGCGGTCATCGAGATCGCCAGTCTTCGCAGCCTGCACCGATCCGGCGTGGCGAATTTGGACCGCCTGCCCTTCTGCATGCGGGTGATGCTGGAGAACCTCCTGCGCAACGAGGACGGGCGCTCGGTCACCGCCGAGGACATCGAGGCCACGGCCCGCTGGGAGCCCGACGCCGAGCCCAGCCGGGAGATCGCATTCCGGCCGGCCCGGGTCCTGCTGCAGGACTTCACCGGGGTCCCCGCGGTGGTGGACCTGGCGGCCATGCGGGAGGCCATCGCGGCTCTCGGCGGGGACCCGGGTCAGGTCAATCCCCTGCAGCCCGTGGACCTGGTCATCGATCACTCGGTCCAGGTCGACGCCTACGGCGGTCCGGACGCCTTCCGGAGGAACGCGGAGCTGGAGCACCGGCGGAACCTGGAGCGGTATGCGTTCCTGCGCTGGGGGCAGAACGCGTTCCGGGGGTTCCGCGTGGTGCCCCCCGACACCGGCATCGTGCACCAGGTGAACCTGGAGTACCTGGCCCGGGTCGTGTTCCGCCAGCAGCAGAACGGGGTCGTGGAAGCGTACCCGGACTCCCTGGTGGGGACCGATTCCCACACCACCATGATCAACGGTCTCGGCGTCGTCGGCTGGGGGGTCGGTGGGATCGAGGCCGAGGCTGCGATGCTGGGCCAGCCGATCTCCATGCTGCTGCCACAGGTGGTCGGATTCCGCCTGGAGGGTCGTCTGCCCGAGGGGGCCACCGCCACCGACATGGTGCTCACCGCGACGCAGATGCTGCGGGAGAAGGGTGTGGTCGGCAAGTTCGTGGAGTACTTCGGCCCCGGACTGGCGACGCTGTCGGTGGCGGACCGGGCGACGCTGGCGAACATGTCGCCGGAGTACGGCGCCACGATGGGCTTCTTCCCGGTGGACCGCGAGACGGTGGAGTACCTCCGGTTCACCGGCCGGGACCGGTCTGCCTGCGAGCTGGTGGAGGCGTACTGCAGGGAACAGGGGCTCTGGCGGGACGAGACCACGGCGGATCCCGTCTTCACCGACACCCTGGTGCTCGACCTGGAGTCCGTGGAGCCCAGCCTGGCCGGACCGAAACGCCCCCAGGACCGCGTGCCGCTTCCGGAGGCGAAGCGCTCCTTCCGGCGCAGCCTGGTCTCCATGCTGGAGAACGGGGGCGCCGCCCTGGACCCGTCGGCGAAGCGCTGGGCCGAGGGGAACGGCGCGGAGGCCTCCGGGCCCGTCGCGGCCCGCGCCAAGGTGGCGGGGGACGGAGGGTCGTACGAGCTGCAGCACGGTTCCGTGGTGATCGCCGCGATCACCTCGTGCACGAACACGTCCAATCCCGCGGTGATGATCGGGGCGGGCCTGGTGGCCAGGAAGGCGGTCGACGCCGGCCTCGCCACCCCGCCATGGGTGAAGACGAGCCTCGCACCGGGCTCCAAGGTCGTCATGGACTACCTGCACGAGGCGGGGCTGGTTCCCGCGCTGGAGTCCCTCGGCTTCTACCTCGTCGGCTACGGCTGCACCACCTGCATCGGCAACTCCGGGCCCCTCGCGGAAGAGGTCGTCGAGGCGATCCGGGACTCGGACCTGATCGCGGTCTCCGTCCTCTCGGGAAACCGGAACTTCGAGGGCCGCATCAGCCCCCACGTGCGGGCGAACTACCTCGCCTCGCCGCCGCTGGTGGTGGCCTACGCGCTGGCGGGACGGATGGACATCGACCTGCACCGGGAGCCCATCGGCGAGGGAACGGAAGGGCCCGTGTTCCTCAAGGACATCTGGCCGACCCCGCAGGAGGTGCGGGACGCGATGCGCAGCTCGGTGCGCTCGGAGATGTTCCGGGAGGAGTACGCACAGGTCTTCGAGGGGGATGACGCCTGGAAGGCCCTCGAGGTGCCGGCGGGGGATCGGTTCGCCTGGGACGAGAGCTCCACCTACGTCCGCCGGCCGCCCTTCTTCGAGGACATGACCGCGGAGCCGCCCCCACCGCGGGACCTGGAGGGGGCGCGGGTCCTCGCCCTGCTGGGGGACAGCGTGACGACGGACCACATCTCGCCGGCGGGCTCCATCCCGAAGGACTCTCCGGCGGGACGGTACCTGATCGACCACGGGGTGGACCCCGTCGACTTCAACTCCTACGGATCCCGGCGCGGCAACCACGAGGTGATGCTCCGGGGCACCTTCGGGAACATCCGGCTGCGCAATCTCCTGGCGCCGGGAACCGAGGGCGGCTGGACGCGTCATCTTCCCGACGGCGAGTCGACGACGATCTACGAGGCCGCCATGCGCTACCAGGAGGAGGGGGTCCCGCTGATCGTCATCGCCGGCAAGGAATACGGGACCGGCTCGTCGCGGGACTGGGCCGCCAAGGGGACGCTGCTGCTGGGCGTCCGCGCCGTGCTCGCGGAGAGCTACGAGCGGATTCACCGGTCCAACCTGATCGGGATGGGGGTGCTGCCGCTGCAGTTCCGGGACGGCGAGGGACGACAGGGCGTCGGGCTGACCGGCGAGGAGGTGTTCGCGGTCCACGGCATCCGCGAGCTGCGTCCCGGCGCCGAACTCGAGGTGACCGCCGAGGGGCCGGAGGGCGTCAAGCGCTTCACCGTCGTGGCGCGCGTCGACACCCCCGTCGAGGTGGACTACTACCGGAACGGGGGCATCCTGCGCTACGTACTGCGGCATCTGGCGGCCGATGCGTGAGCACGCCCCCGGGCCCTGTTCCCGGCGCCTGCGGGCCGTGGCCGGCGTCGGGCTGCTGGTCGCCTCCGGCGCCGCCCTCGCGGGAAAGGTGCGGATCGAGTACGACGAGCACGCGAAGCCAGGGGCCTACGGGACGTTCCGCTACGTCACCAGCGAGGACTCCTCCCTGGCGAAGACGGACCCGGAACTCCACGAGGCGATCGTTGCGGGGCTGGTCGCGATGCTCGAGGGTGCCGGGCTTCGCCAGGTGAGCGAGGACCCCGACGTGGAGGCGACGTATCACGTCACGACGGTGCGGGGGATCAACTTCGACCCGAGGGATCTCGACTACCACTACGGCGACGGCTGGACCGGGGGGCTGGAGGAGTCGGCCACCTCGCCCCTGATCTACCGGGAGGGCAGCCTCGTGGTGGACGTCTGGGACGCCCGGACCCGGGAGCTCCTGTGGCGCGGGATCTCCACCGACGTGCTGACCTCGAAGCGCGGCAAGCAGCAGAAGCGCCTGGACGGTGCGTTCCAGGCCATGGAGAAGCGCTGGGAGAAGGTCAAGCGAAAGCGCGGCCGGTAGCCGGCGTTCGCACCGGCGGTCGGGCTGCGCTACGATGGAGACGAGAGGGAGCCCCCGGAGGTCGCCCATGACCGCGAAGCCACACCCATCCCACCTCGCCCGGCTCCTCGATCGACAGGCGAATCTCTGGGAGCTGCGCCGCCGCCTCGCCCAGGAGGGAGGTGCGGCAGCCCGCCGGGAGCTGGCGCACCTGCAGGAGGGCCCCTGGATCACCATCTCGAAGCAGGTCGGTTCCGGCGGCGTCGAGCTCGCCCACCGGGTCGCCGGGGAGCTCGGCTGGCAGGTCTACGACCGGGAGATCCTCGAGGCCATCGCCGCGCACACCGACGCCCGGGACGCCATCCTCGCGCGTCTCGACGAGCGGGACATGAGCTGGATGGAGGATACCGTCCGGCGCCTGATCGCGCCCGGTGGGCCGGGCCGCGCCGCCTATCTCCTCGAGCTGGCCCGGGTGGTGCTCTCGCTGGCTCGACAGGGACGCGCGGTGATCCTGGGGCGCGGGGCCAACTGGCTCCTGGACCCGGAGTTCGGGCTGCGGGTCCGGACGGTGGCGCCGCTGGAGGCGCGCATCGAGCGGTTCGCCCGGGAGACCGACGTCGATGCCGGGACCGCCCGGGCGCGGGTCCAGGAGGAGGACCGCGAGGTGGGACGCTTCGTCCGGCACGCCTTCGGCCGCGACATCGACGACCCGGCCGGGTATGACCTGGTGCTGAACCTCGGAGGAATGACCCTGGACGCGGCGGCGGCCGCCGTGGTGGCCGGCCTGCGCGGCAAGCTCGTTCGGGTCGGCTAACCCGCATGATTCATGAGGGGCAGGCCCCAGAGACCCCTCGGGAACGCCCGACCTGCGTTGGACGGCCTTGACGGGTCCCTCACCCGCCTGCGGCGGTCGGCCGTTCCCGAGGCGCCCCCGACATCCTGCAGCCTCTCGTTCTTCGTCGGTTTTCGCAGGTCTTCCGGACTGGCGCCCGAATCGAGACCGGTCGACCTGCCCCTCATGAATCACGCGGGCTAAGGGGCGGGCGTTCCGGCCGGAACCTGGCGCGCTCCTTGCATCCAGAGTGTCCTGGAGAAGAACGAACGTCCTCCTGCCCCACTCCCGGGAGGGCCACCCCTCCCGATCGCGGAGCCCGCCATGGACTACAAGGAAGCTGCCCTGGAGTACCACCGTTCCGGTCGTCCCGGGAAGATCGAGGTGGCGACCACGAAACCCTGTGTCACCCAGAAGGACCTCTCCCTGGCATACACCCCCGGTGTCGCCGAGCCCTGCCGGGCGATCCAGCGCGATCCGGAGGCGGTGTTCCGCTATACGAGCCGCGGCAACCTGGTGGCGGTCGTCAGCAACGGCACCGCCGTCCTGGGTCTGGGGGACATCGGGCCGGGGGCCGGGAAACCGGTCATGGAAGGGAAGGGGGTCCTGTTCAAGCGGTTCGCCGACATCGACGTCTTCGACCTGGAGATCGACTCGCACGATCCCGAGGAGATCATCCGCACCGTCCAGCTGCTGGAGCCGACGTTCGGCGGCATCAACCTCGAGGACATCAAGGCGCCGGAGTGCTTCCGCATCGAGGAGGAGCTGAAGCGCCGGATGCGGATCCCGGTGTTCCACGACGATCAGCACGGGACGGCGATCATCTCCGGTGCGGGGCTCCTCAACGCCCTGGAGCTGGTCGGCAAGGAGATCGAACGGATACGGGTCGTCTTCAGCGGTGCCGGGGCCGCCGGGATCGCCTGCGCCCGGTTCTACGTCCAGCTCGGCGTGCGCCCCGAGAACGTGATCCTCGTGGATAGCAAGGGAGTCGTCCACCGCGACCGCGCCGAGGGGATGAACCCCTACAAGAGCCAGTTCGCCACCGACCTGCCGCTGCACACCCTCGCGGATGCGATGGAGGGTGCCGACGTGTTCGTCGGTTGTTCCGTGGCCAATCTGCTCACCCGGGAGATGATCCGATCCATGGCGGAGCGGCCCATCGTCTTCGCGATGGCGAACCCGGATCCGGAGATCACGTACGAGGAGGCGCGGGCCGCGCGCAGCGACCTCATCATGGCCACGGGACGGAGCGACTATCCCAACCAGATCAACAACGTGCTCGGATTCCCGTTCATCTTCCGGGGAGCCCTGGACGTGCGGGCCACGGCGATCAACGAGGAGATGAAGGTGGCCGCGTCCCGGGCGCTGGCGCGGCTGGCAAGGGAGCCGGTGCCGTTCTCCGTGATGCGGGCCTACCGGGTGCAGGAGCTGCGCTTCGGCCCCGACTACATCATCCCCAAGCCCTTCGATCCCCGGGTGCTCCTCTGGGAGGCCTCGGCGGTCGCCCGGGCCGCGATGGAGTCCGGGGTGGCCGGGATCTCGGTGGACCTGGACGAGTACCGGGAGCGGCTGGAGGATCGTCTGGGCCTCTCCCGCCACGTGATGCGGGTCTTCGTGAACCGGGCGAAGAAGGACCCGAAGCGGATCGTCTACCCCGAGGGGGAGCACGAGGCGATCCTCAAGGCCTGCGAGATCATCCTGGACGAGGGGATGGCGCACCCCATCCTGATCGGCCGGCCGCACGTGATCCGGGAGAAGCTCGCCCGCCTGGATCTCGACCTGGGGCCGGGCGTCGACATCGTCCATCCGAAGAGCTCCGATCGGCTGGCCGCCTACGCGGAGCGCCTGTACGAGATCCGTCGCCGCAAGGGGATGGTCCGCGAGGAGGCCCACGGCCTGATCCGCAACCCGACCTACTTCGGGGCGATGATGGTCGAGGAGGGCGACGCCGACGGCCTGGTCGCGGGGCTCACCCAGCACTACGCGGAGACGATTCGCCCGGCGCTGCAGATCATCGGGGTGCGGCCCGACGTCCACAAGGTGGCGAGCCTGTACCTGATGGCGCTCCAGGACCGGGTCCTGTTCTTCGCGGATACCACGGTGAACATCGAGCCCACCGAGGAGGACCTGGCGGAGATCGCCGTGCTCTGCTCCCGGGAGGTGCGCCGCCTCGGCTTCGAGCCCCGGGTCGCCATGCTCTCCTTCTCGAACTTCGGGAGTTCGCGGCATCCCGCCGCGGAGCGGGTGCGGCGGGCGGTGGAGCGGGTTCGCCGGGAGCACCCGGAGATCCTGATCGACGGCGAGATGCAGGCGGACACGGCGGTTGTGCCCCAGATCCTCGACGAGGTCTTCCCGTTCAGCCGTCTCGCCGGTTCGGGAGGTGCGAACGTGCTGATCTTCCCGAGCCTGGAGGCCGGGAACGTGGCCTACAAGCTGCTGCACCGGCTGGGGAACGCGCAGGCGATCGGGCCGATCCTCATGGGGATGCGCAAGCCGGTGCACCTCCTGCAGGTCGGGGATTGCGACGAGATCGACGTGGTGTCGATGACCGCCATCGCCGTCATGGACGGCCATGCGGAGGAGATGACGGAGCGGGCCGGGGTCACCGCCGAGGTGGAGGGCTAGGGCCCCGGGCCTCTCGCCTGGATCCGCGGGTTCAGGGGACCCGTTCCCGGAGCTCGGTGTCGAACCCCAGGACCAGGTCGAAGCGCCGGTTGCCCATGTCCTGCTCGTCGAGCTGCAGGCCGAGGAGTCCGCCGTCGGGATCGAGTGCGAACTCGGTGAGGTACGGAAGGATCGCCGTGAAGTCGACCCAAGGCCCGGGATCCGAGACGGAGAGCGCGGTCGTGTCGACGCGGACGGCATTCACCGGATCCGAAAGCGACCGGCCGTATCCCAGCCGGTAGGTTCCCTTCGCCCCGGTTTCCGTCCACCAGATCCACCTTGCCGGCGCCGCAACGGCCAGCGTCGAGACCCCGATCTTCCCGTCCGCGAAAGGCGCGACATGCACCTCGTCGCGGCCGGAGTCCGCCGTGATGTAGGCCACGGCGCGTCCGTCGGGGGAGACCCGCAGTTCCCGGGCCCCGTCCACGGACAGCGGCCTCGGCTCGCCGGCGCCGTCGATGGGGACCAGGAGGAACGCCGGCCCTTGCGCCCCCGGCACCTGCACGAGGACCTGCCGGCCGTCCGGGAGGACCTGCTTGAGATCGGCGAAGGGCCCGGTGTCCGTCGCGTCCCACACTCGGCGAGGCGGCTCGCTGCGGTCCAGGGAGGCGATGTAGATCCCGGCTTCCTCGGTGGAGCCCTCGCAGCTGAGCACCAGCCGGCCGTCCGGATGCCAGTGCGGCTCGTTGCAGTCGAGCTTCTCCATGGCCACGAAGCGCCGCAGCCGCGGCCGTGCCGTCTCCGAGATCCAGACCTCGTAGAGCAGGCTGTCCCGGTTCATCACGGTGATGGCCAGATGTTCGCCGTCGGGGGAGACCACGAGGGAGCCGACGAGGGAAAGCCGATCCTCCGACCAGGGGGTCACCCGCCCCTCCGGGTCCACGTGCACGATCCGGCGGCGGGAGCCGATCCGTCCGCCGGACTGGTACAGCAGCACCCCGCTCGAGAGGGCGAACTCGGCGCCGGCCTCGCCGGCGCGGACGCGCAGGCCGTCCGCCAGGGCCACGGCGCCGCCGCGGAGCTGCAGCGTGCCCGGGTCCAGCCCCTGAGCCATCAACGTCTCGTTCCGGGTGAACAGCAGGTGGCCGGTGGGGGACCAACGCGGGGAGGTGGCGACCTCGAGGAGCTTGCGCGCCTCCCCGGTGGCGCCGTTCACGACGTAGGTCTGATCGTGGTAGCCGGTCTCCTCCCAGGAGTACGACGTGGCCAGCACGTGGGTGCCGCCGGGCAGGGCATCCTCGATCCGGAGCTGCGGGACCGTGTCGGAAAGGTCCACGGGGACCGTCTCCTGGACGCCGGTCCCGTCGGCGGCGACCCACAGCAGTCGCAGAGGGTCCCGGCCCGAGGTCAGCAGCCGATCCGGGGCGATCCAGCGGAGGCCCTCGGACCAGGTCTCCTCCCAGTCCGCCAGGGGCAGCGGCGGCGCGCTGCCGTCCAGCGGGACCTTCCGCAGCTGCAGATCCGAGGAGCCTGGACGGGTGGGAGCGTAGAATGCCAGCCAACGCCCGTCCGGCGAGATCGCGAACGCCACCGCCCCGTCGGTGCCGGGGACGCTCTCGGCGCCGGTCCGGTCCAGGGAACGGACGAACACGCGGCTCGGCACCGCCGGCCCGTCACCCCGCCCCGCCTCCGACAGGAACACGACCGCCCGCCCGTCCGGGGACAGGGCGCCGGTGGAGGGAAGCACTCCCTCGGGGGTCTCGACCGAGACCCGCATCGGAGAGCCGACGGCGGGAGGGCGCGGCGCGAGCCAGGCCGAGGCGAGCGCGCCGAGCAGCAATCCGGCCCCCACCAGCGCGGCGGCCCGCAGAGCAATCCATTGTGGCGAGGCCGGGGCTCCGGGCATGGAGGCCGGGGGCGCCGGCTCCTCGCCGGCGAGGGCCGCCTCCAGGGCAACCCGGGCCTCGCCGATGTCCCGTAGCCGCCTGCGGGGATCCCGTTCCAGGCAACGCCGGAGCAGCTCGAGCACGCGCGGCGGCGTTTCGGGCGGCAGGGCGCTCCAGTCCAGAGGAGCCTGCAGGATCAGGGCGATCGTGTCCGAGACGGTCTCGCCGCGGAACAGGTGCCTCCCCGTCAGCGCCTCGTAGAGGACGCAGCCGAAGGACCAGATGTCCGTGCGGCGGTCGAACCCCTTGCCGCGCGCCTGCTCCGGGCTCATGTAGGCCGCCGTTCCCAGGATGATCCCGGCCTCGGTGCCCAGGGAGGTGACCGTCGGCGAGAGGGAGAGGTCGCCGGAGGAGGAGGTCACCCCCGCCGGCTGCACCTTCGCGAGGCCGAAGTCCAGGACCTTGGCGCCGCCGCCCGCGGCCAGCACGATGTTCGCCGGCTTCAGGTCCCGGTGGACCACATGGTGCTCGTGGGCCTCCTCCAGCGCCTCCGCAACCTGCCGGGCGGTCTCCAGCGCCTCCTCCACCGGAAGGGAGCCCCGGGCGAGGCGTGCCCCGAGATCCTCGCCGGGCACGAGCTCCATCGCGAGGAAGTGCACCGGTCCCTCCCGGTGGAAGCCGTAGATCTGCGCGATGCCCGGGTGGTTCAAGGATGCCAGCACCTTCGCCTCGCGCTCGAAGCGCGCCAGGCGATCGGTGTCCGTCGCCAGGTCCGCCGGCAGGAGCTTGATGGCCACCTCGCGGTCCAGGGTGGTGTCCGCGGCCCTCCAGACCTCACCCATTCCCCCGCGACCCAGGGGCTCGATCAGGCGGTAGTGGGCCAGCATCTGGCCGCTGTGCAGCTGCAAGGCGGGCTCTCCGGTGACCGGTGCAGGGTCCGGACGGATTATGGGGGGGTTACCCACGGGTGTCAAAGCGCCGGGCCCGGCGCCTGCGACGCAGCGCCCAGGTGTAGATCGCGGCATTGAGAAGGAGGACCCCGAGACCGAGCGCCACCTGCAGGCCCCGCCCGAGATGCGCGGGATACAGGATCGGGAGCAGGTAGTGCTCGAGGAAGCCCTCCTCGTAGCCGGCGGTCCCGCCGCGCCGCCGGAGCCAGCTTTCCAGCGGGGTGAGCGGGCAGATCCATCCCACCAGCTCCACCCAGGTCCCCCACAGCAGAGCGGGAAGGTGGACCCAGGCGGCCCGCCGCCAGCGCAGGGCCAGCAGGCCGCCGAGCGCCACGAAGAGGACGAAGGCGAGGTGCAGCAGCACCACGCCCGCCGCGGCCATGCGGAAGACCATCCCGGCACCTCCCGGGGGCCGCCTCCGGCCCGCCTCCCGGGCCGACCCCTCCGGCCGGCGATGGCCGGACCGGAGCTTGTCGGACACCCCGGATCGGTCTATCATGATCCTTGAAGGGGGTGAAGTCTTGCGGCCCTTGGATTTCCCCGGTCGCGGCCGCCTTCGCCGTGGCGGCCGCCGTCTGCAGTTCGTTGCGCCCCGGCCCCCGATGGCCGGGACGACGCGGGGAGGACCCCGCGATCCTCCTCCGCCCGCCCCGTCGCCCACCGCCCGGAACGACGGCGGGCCCCGCCCTTCCATCAGCATGCACGGAAACCGGACAACCGGAAAGGAGGTCCCATGAAGCTCGCGATGCGCTTGGTGCTCGCTGCAGCGCTATCCCTGAGCCTGGTGGTTCTGCCTGGATGCGCCACGAGCGGAAAGACCGCGCCGGCCGAGCCGGAGGCGTCCAACCCGCTGGAGGGTCTGGATCTGCGCATCGAGACCAGCCAGCATGTCGGCCTCGTGCCCCTGGAACTGGAGATCACCGGACGGTGCCTGGACCGGAACGAGAACGATGTGCCACTGACCGAGGATCGCCGCGTGCGGCTGCACGTGGAGACCAGCCACTACCGGATCGTCAGCGGCGACCGGAGCACGCCGTTCCATACCGCCGGGATCGACGAGATCGATGCGGCCGGCCTCAAGAACCCCATGGTGCGGAGCCTGCGGATCAACCGGCCCGGCACGTATCGGTTCCAGTTCATCCTCGAGGATCTCACCGGTAACCAGCTTCGCTCGAACACCATCCAGGTCAAGGCGATGTGATCCCACGGCGCCACCGCCCGACCGGCCGGGGAAACGGACCTCCGCTCCCGCCGATCCCCGGCCTGCCCGGGCGAGACGCTGTCGGCGCCACCGGGTGCCACGACGCCAAGATCCGCACGTGAGGTGCCGCGGTCCTTGTCACCGCCGGTTTCGCCGTGACGCGTGACCCGGCGGCTCGTGAATCCGGGTCCGCTCCCTCCATCCGGGCGCAGCCATGGAGGGGAGCCTCCGTGGCGGTTCCGCACCATCCCCCTCGATAGGTCTAAGATCTCGCACCCGGGAGAGGAGCGAGAACGCATGAGACGAAGGGACCTGCTTCGCCTGGGCCTCGAGGGGGGGGCCGTGCTGCTGCTGGGGGCCGGCGCGGGACCGCGGGCGGAGACGGCGTCGCGGGACTATCCCGGCAGCACCGTCCACGCCGCGCACCCGCTGGAGTTCCGCCTGGACAGCGCCTACCGGCCGGACCTCAGCGACGCCGCTGCCGGTCGTCTGGCCGCGGCGCTCCTCGCGTTCCTCCGGGCCGAGCACCCGTCCGGTCGGAAGATCTCGTTCTGGGATCTGGCGCCCGCGGAGATGCCGTACCTCGCGAGGCACCTGGAGCTGGTCGTGGAGCACACGTTCCGCGGCGTCCGGGAGAACCTCGCGGTCCGCCCCGTGGACCCGGTCGCCATCTGCTCGTTGCTCTACAACGAGTCCCGCTTCCACCCGAAGGTCGTGTCCCCGGCGGGAGCCACCGGCATGGCCCAGTTCATGCCGGACACCGCGATCCGCTTCGAGCTGACGCCGGTGGCGCACCTGGATCTCTGGGTGCGGTACCGCGAGGCGCGCCAGGCGTTCCGGTCGGGACGGCGCCGGCGGACCCGGGCCTTCGCGTCCCGCCACTCGCTGCGAGGATTCGACGCGGAGGCGACCCTCCGTCGCGCCCGGGAGCGCCGGGATCTGTCCATCCTGGAGGGTTACCTGGAGATCGTCGACGAGGAGGATCCGTCGGAGACGCTGCTGCGCGACTACATCGCCCGCCTGGAGTCGGATCTGGGGCGCCACCACTTCTTCTGGCAGGGTCGGGCGGACCTCGCGGCGATCGACGGGCGCGTGAGCTACGCGGCCGTGGAGCGGGCCGTGCGCTACGTCGCCCAGCAGCTGGCCGACTACCAGGGCATGGTGACCACCGCCCTGGCGGCGTACAATGCGGGGCCGGATGCGGTACGGGTGCGCAGCCGGGAATCGATCCTGTACCGCTTCGGCGAGATTCCCGACTACGGGGAGACCATCCGGTACGTGCAGCGGTTCCTGGCGGTGTACTCCGCGATCAAGTACCAGCTCTTCGAGCGCCTCTGAGGCCATGAGGCGGCAGGAGGACCGATGATCACGCTGCGGGACAAGGAGAGGGACAAGGAGCTGGGGGAGATCACCCAGGCCCAGTGGCAGTTCCTGGTGGACCAGCTCGAGGAGGAGTCGGAGGACGACCGGGACTACTACATCAACCGGACCACGCTCGAGAGCTTCCGGAACAACGGCGCGGACCCGGCCCTGCTGGAGCTGCTGGAGGCCGCCATGGCGGGCCGGGAGGACATGGAGATCGAGTGGACGCGGAGCTGACCGCCGCCCGTCTCCGTCCCGGGGCCTCCGGGTGGTCGCGCCGCTGACCCCGGGGGCGGTCCGGGCGTCGGGAGTGGCGTGGCGAGCCCGAGTCCCCGGAAGCGCCGCGCGGCCTCGACGGCCCGTCCTTCATGCGCGGCGCCCCGGTCGGGTGGAAGGCCCGCGGTGAGGAGTAGGTTCCTCGCTGGCTGTGGGATCGCGACGGTGGTGGTGCTCGGCATCGCCGCCGGCCTGCTCCTCTCCGCCCGCTCCTGGGTCGAGCTCCAGCGCGCGGACCCCGATCTCCGGGAACGGGTGGCCCGGAAGGCCCTGGGAGGCCCCGGCCTGCCGGACGGCTACGACCTCGAGTTCCTGCTGTCGATCCCGCTGGTGACCGATGTCGTGGTGCTCGGGCGCCGCGGAGCCGACGGCAGGAGGCAGGCCGTCCTGGCCCACGTCCGGACGCTCAGCAACCGCATCTGGGGGGAGGACGGGTCGGCGCTGACGCTGGATGTACAGGGATACCGCGTCCGGTTCGTCCTGCAGGAAGCCCTGGAGCCGGTGGACCGGCGCCTCGGGGAGGACCGGCTCGAGTGGAAAGGGTACCGCGGCTCCCTCCAGGTGGCCGGCGAGCCGGTCCTGCCGGCGGCCATCGCCGTGATGACGGTGGATTGCCGGGGAGATCCCCGGCCTCGCCGCGCCGTCTGGGCCACCGTGCGGGGTGAAGGGGTGGAGAGCGCCTCGGACCCCGGGGCTGCCCTGGCCCTGCTGTCGGCGTTCCACCTTTGCCCGGAACCCTGAACGACGGCCCCGCCGGGGCCGTCCACGGAGGAACCATGGAGCGCAACGTCGTGATCCGCAACGAGGTGGTTCGCTCCGGCGTGAGCTTCGGCTCCGCCCTGGCCATCGCCATCTCCTGGACCGCCAACCGTTCGATCCTGTGGGCGATGCTCCACGGGGTGCTGTCCTGGTTCTACGTCCTGTACTACGCTCTCCGCTACTGAACGACGGCCCCTCCCCGGGAACCGAGGTGGTACACTGTCGCCCTCTCGAATGAAAAGGAGCCCGGGGATGAGGAACATGATGCTCGCCGCCGGAGCGCTGGCGGCTGCCGTGACCGTGGTCGCCGGCGGGGACCGGATCACCGGCCGGAACTTCGCGACGCGGTCCGAGGTGATCGCCGCCAACGGGATGGCCGCGACGAGCCAGCCCCTGGCCACCCAGGTCGCGGTGGAGATCCTCCGGAAAGGGGGTACCGCGGTCGATGCCGCCATCGCCGCGAACGCCGCGCTCGGCCTCATGGAGCCCACCGGGAGCGGCATCGGTGGGGACCTGTTCGCCATCGTCTGGGACCCCGCGAGCCACCGGCTGCACGGCCTGAACGCAAGCGGCCGCTCCCCGAACTCCCTCACGTTGCAGCACTTCCGCGACCTGGGTCTGGAGAGGGTGCCATCTCACGGCCCCCTCCCGGTCACGGTGCCGGGGGCGGTGGACGGCTGGTTCGAGCTGCACCGCCGGTTCGGCCGCCTGCCGATGTCCGAGGTGCTGGCACCGGCGATCCGCTACGCTCGGGAGGGTTTCCCCGTCTCGGAGCTGATCGCGCACTACTGGCAGCGGAGCGTCCCGATCCTCGAGGAGTACGCGGGCTTTCGCGAGACCTTCATGCCCGGCGGCCGGGCGCCCCGCAAGGGGGAGATCTTCCGCAACCCGCGCCTAGCGGACACCTACGAGAGGCTCGCCCGGGAGGGTCGGGACGTCTTCTACCGGGGAGACCTGGCCCGGGCCATGGACGCCTTCATGGAGGACGTGGGCGGCTTCCTCTCGTACCAGGACCTGGCGTCGCACCACTCGGACTGGGTGGAACCGGTCTCGACGCGATACCGTGGGTACGACGTCTGGGAGCTCCCGCCGAACGGGCAGGGGATCGCGGTGCTGCAGATCCTGAACATCCTGGAGGGCTACGACCTGCGGTCGATGGGCTTCGGGAGCGCCGACCACATCCATTACTTCGTCGAGGCGAAGAAGCTGGCCTTCGAGGACCGGGCCCGCTTCTACGCGGATCCCGCGTTCCAGGACATCCCGGTGGCGGAGCTCGTGTCGAAGGAGTACGCGGCGCGACGGCGGGCGCTCATCCGCCCGGACCGCGCGGCCCTGAGCTACCCCCCCGGAAACCCGGCGCTCGAGGAGGGCGACACCGTGTACCTCACCACGGCGGACCGCGACGGCATGATGGTGTCGCTGATCCAGAGCAACTACCGTGGGATGGGCACGGGCCTCTCGCCCGGGCTGGGTTTCATCTTCCAGGACCGCGGGGAGCTGTTCGACCTCGAGGAGGGCCGCTTCAACACGTACGCGCCGGGGAAGCGTCCCTTCCACACGATCATCCCGGGCTTCGTCACCGTGGACGGGGAAGCCTACATGAGCTTCGGGGTCATGGGAGGTGCGACGCAGCCCCAGGGGCAGGCGCAGATCATCATGAACCTGGTGGACTTCGGCATGAACCTGCAGGAGGCGGGGGACGCGCCCCGGATCCTGCATTCCGGGTCCTCCCAGCCCACCGGGGAGCGCATGACCGACGGCGGCACCGTGTCCCTCGAGAGCGGCTTCGACTACGAGTCGATCCGTGAGCTCCGCGGACGGGGGCATCGCGTGGACTGGGAGGTGGGCCCCTACGGCGGTTACCAGGCCATCCTCCGGGACCGGGAACACGGGGTCTACATCGCGGCCTCCGAGTCCCGGAAGGACGGACAGGCGGCGGGGTATTAGCCTCGTGTCCCCTCCTGAACCGCGGGGCCGGCCAGGCGGGTCCCTCTTCGTCGTGGCGACCCCCATCGGGAACCTGCAGGACGTCACGCTGCGCGCCCTCCACGTGCTGGGGGAGGTGGACGTGGTGGCCTGCGAGGACACCCGCCACACCCGCAAGCTGCTCGAGCGCCACGGAATCCGGCGCCGGACGCTGTCGCTCCACAAGTTCAACGAGCGTCGCCGGGCCGAGGAGATCGTGGCCCGCCTCGACGCCGGACAGGACGTCGCCCTGGTCTCCGATGCCGGGACCCCCGCGGTCGCGGACCCCGGCGCCTCGGTGGTACGTCGCTGCGCTGCGGCGGGGCACCCCGTCGTGCCGGTCCCGGGACCGTCGGCGCTCGTCGCGCTCCTCTCGGTGGCCGGCCTCAAGGGTGCAAGGCACCTGTTCCTCGGCTTCCTTCCCCACCGTGCAGGGGAGCGCCGCCGGGATCTGGAGCGCGTCGCCGGCGCCCCGGAGGCGGTCGTCTTCCTCGAGTCACCGCTACGGATCGCGGCGGCACTGGGGGACGCCGCGGCGATTCTCGGTGCGACCCGACCGGCGGTGGTGGGCCGCGAGCTGACCAAGCTGTACGAGGAGGTGGTTCGCGGCAACCTGGGGGAGCTGGCCGCATGGGCGGCGGAGGCGCCGCGCAAGGGGGAGCACATCGTGGCGGTGGAGGGGAGCGACCGTCCGGCGCGCACCCTCCCCGAGGGCACCATCGCGGAGCAGTTCCGGCACGCCCGCGAGGTGCTGGGTCTCCCCCGGACGGAAGCCATGCGCCGCGTCGCCCGGGAGCGCGGCATCCCCCGCCGGGAGGTCTACGCGGCACTCCTGGACGAGGAACACGAGGGGCTGGAGTAAGATGGGGCAACCAGGCGACGGCGCCGGGGGGAGGTGCGCAGGTGGGAGGGAGCAGTGTTGGACGTCGCCGGCCACGCCGGGGATGGACGCGGCTTCCCGACGAGCGGCTGCTGGACGTGCGGCTCTGCGATCTCGACGTCCGCATCCGCGGCACCGAGATCGGAAGGCGGGTGAAGCGCCTCTACGCCGAGCTGGAGCGCCGCGGCCTCCTCTTCCGGCCGCACGTCTGGCTGTCCGACGAGTGGTTCAGCCCCGAGGGGGTCCCCGGGGTCGCGATACCGTTCTACCTGGCGCATCCCAGGCTGATCCGGCTGGAGCGGCGCCAGGTGCTCGAGGCGGAGGGAGAGGCCCCCGAGGCTTGCCTCCGCATCCTCCGGCACGAGGCGGGACATGCCCTCGACCACGCCTATCGGCTCTACCGCCGGAAGCGCTACCGGGAACTCTTCGGACGCGCGACCGTGTCCTATCCCCGCTTCTACCAGCCGAAGCCCTTCAGCAAGAGGTTCGTCCAGAACCTCGACTCCTGGTACGCGCAGAGCCATCCCTCGGAGGATTTCGCCGAGACCTTCGCGGTCTGGCTGCGACATCCCAGGGCCACCTGGCGCAGGCGGTACGCCGGCTGGGGGGCGCTGGCGAAGCTGGAGCAGGTGGACGCCTGGATGAAGGAGATCGCGACGAGACGGCCCCCGGTCCGCACGACGCGCGTGCAGGATCCCGTCGAGCGCCAGCGCCGTACGCTCCGGGAGTACTACGCGGAGAAGAAGGCGGCCTATCTCGACGACTACCCGAAGTTCTATGACCGGGACCTGCTGCGGCTCTTCTCCGACGCCCGGGAGCACGCCCGGATGCCGTCGGCGGCGAAGTTCCTGAACCGGATCCGCCGCGAGATCCGCGGCGCCGTCTCCCACTGGACCGGCCAGTACCAGTACACCATCGACCAGGTCCTCCTGGAGATGATCCTGCGCTGCCGGGAGCTCAAGCTGCGCATGCACCGGCCCGAGGAGCAGGTGAAGCTGGAGGCCGTCACGCTACTCACCGTGCAGACGATGAACTACCTGCACGACGGGAAGCACAGGCTCGCGCTATGAAGAGGCTCCGGGTGCTCGCGCTGATGGGAGAGGACCTCGTGCCGCCGGACGACATGCAGGGGATGACGCTGGAGCAGATCGCCCCCTTCAAGATGGAGTACGACGTCTGCGTCACGCTCACCGAGCTGGGCCACGAGGTGGTGAAGCTCGGCGTTGGCAGCGACCTCGCCGTCCTGCGGCGGTCGATCGAGGAGTTCCGTCCGCAGATCGCCTTCAACATGCTCGAGGAGTTCCACGGCGTGGCCACCTACGATCACGCGGTGGTCGCGTTCCTGGAGCTCCTGCGGCAGCCCTACACCGGCTGCAACTCCCGGGGCCTCATCCTCTGCCACGACAAGGCGCTGGCCAAGAAGATCCTGAGCTATCACCGGATCCACGTCCCGGACTTCGCGGTGTTCCCGCTGCACCGCAAGGTACGACGGCCCTCACGGCTGCGCTTTCCCCTGATGGTGAAGTCCACCACGGAGGAGGGATCCGTGGGGATCTCCCAGGCCTCGATCGTGCGAGACGACGACCGGCTCCGGGAGCGCGTCGCGTTCGTGCACGAGCAGGTCGGCACCGACGCCATCGCCGAGGAGTACATCGAGGGGCGAGAGCTCTACGTGGGCATCCTCGGCAATCACCGGCTGCAGACGTTCCCGGTCTGGGAGCTGCACTTCAAGGCCTGGAAGGAGGGTGCGCCCCGTATCGCCACCTCGAAGGTGAAGTGGGACATGAAGTACCAGAAGGAACGCGGGATCATCACGAAGGAGGCCAGGCTCCCCGAGGGGGAGGCGGCACGGATCACCCGGCTCTGCAAGCGGGTGTACCGTGCGCTGCATCTCAGCGGATACGCCCGGATCGACCTGCGGCTCGACGCCCATGGTAAGCCGTACGTGCTGGAGGCGAACCCGAACCCGCAGCTCGCCTTCGGCGAGGATTTCGCCGAGTCCGCCGAGAAGGCGGGCCTGGAGTACGAGCGGCTCCTGGAGCGCATCCTCAGCCTGGGGCTGTCCTACCGCGCGGCCTGGAAGGGCTGATTCCCCTCAGACCGGAGCCGGCTCGGGGACCTGGAGCAGCGCCTGCTCGAAGTCCGCCACGAGGTCCGCGGCCGACTCGCAGCCCACCGAGACCCGGATCAGCTCGTCGTGGATGCCTGCCGCCTCGCGCTCCGGTCGCGGCACGGCGGCATGCGTCATCGACGCCGGATGCTCGACCAGCGTCTCCACGCCTCCCAGGGAGACCGCGAGCCGGGCCAGTTGCAGGGAGTTGATGGCCCGCTTCGCCGCCTCCAGACCGCCATGGACGCCGAAGCAGAGCATCGCCCCGGGCCCGGACATCTGGCGTTGCACGAGCTCGTGCTGCGGATGGTCGGGCAGGCCGGGGTAGGCGACCCAGGCCACCCGGGGATTCCGGCGAAGCCAACGCGCCAGCTGACCGGCGTTCTCCTGGGCCTGACGCACCCGGAGGGCCAGCGTACGGATGCCTCGCAGCACCAGCCAGGCCTGGTGGGGATCCATGGTTCCGCCCAGGCCATGGAGCATGGAGGCCAGCTCGCCGTGCAGCGCCGCCTCCCTCGACACGATGATCCCCGCCACCACGTCGCTGTGGCCGTTGAGGTACTTCGTCATGCTGTGGACCACCACGTCGGCGCCGAACCGGAAGGGCTGCTGCAGGATCGGCGAGCAGAAGGTGTTGTCGACCACCATCCGGGCGCCGACCTCGCGGGCGATCCCGCTGCAGGCGGCCAGATCGGTGATGTGCAGCACCGGGTTCGCGGGCGTCTCGAGGTAGAGCAGCCGCGTCTCGGGCCGGACGGCGGCGCGAATTGCCGCCAGATCCTCGGTGTGCACCCAGGTGGACTCGATGCCGAACTTGCGCAGCTGGGTCTCCAGGAGGGTCCGTGTCGGCCCGTAGACCGAGATCGTCCCGACGACATGGTCCCCCCCCCGCAGCAAGGTCAGGAACACGGTGGCGATGGCCGCCATCCCGGTGGCGGTTCCCAGCGCGTCATGACCGCCCTCGAGCTGGGCGACCGCACGCTCCAGGGCGCGCACCGTGGGATTGCCCAGGCGGGTGTACTTGTAGCCCGGGTCGCGTCCCGCGAACCGGGCGGCCCCCTCGTCCGCGTCGTGGAACGAGAACGTCGAGGACTGGTAGATCGGCACCGAGACCGCGCCGTAGGTCGGGTCGGGCTCGGGGCCGGCGTGGACGGAGAGGGTTTCCGGTCCGGGATTCCCGCCGGTCTTCATCGGAGGCTCCTTCCGCGGGGAGGAGCGATGCGGCGGCCGGGGAACGGACGCCACCCCGCGGGGATCTCCGGAGCAACCCGGATGCCACCGGAGCCTCGGTGGAAAACCTTTGTTTTTCTTTCGGTTACAGATTCCAGTGGGGCGCCGGCGGGGGGTTTTGCCGCCGCGGCCGGCGCCGGGTCGTGGTCTGGCGCAACGGAACCCGCCCCCGGCTAGAAGCCCGCATGATTCAGGAGGAGCAGGCCCCGGAGACTCCTCGGAAACGCCGACCTGTGTTGGCCGGCCTCGACGGGTCCCTCACCCGCCTGCGCCCGTCCGCCTGGGTCGGCCATTCCCGAGGCGCCTCTGACATCCTGCAGCCTCTCGTTCTTCGTCGGTTCCCGCAGCTTCCGGACTGGCGCCCGAATCGAGATCGGTCGACCTCCCCCTCATGCATCATGCGGGCTTAGGGCCCGACGTCGCGAAGCGGCACGCGCCTCAGCATCCGCGTCAGCCGGGTCACCAGTCGGTCAGGGTGCGCGCCACCGCCGCCCGGAGCTGGGGCCGGGAGGCCGGTCCGCGCTGGACGATCTCGCCGCCGATGAGGACCTGCGGGGTCGGTCCGGGACCCGGAGGCTCGAGGGCGAGGATCGGCCGGAGATCCATCTCCTCCAGGACGGCGGCGAGATCCTCCTGCAGCCGCAGCCTCTCCTCGCCGTCGGTGCCGCGGAGCGTGACCGGGATCTCCTCCAGCAGCGCGCGGAACTCCTGCCCGCGGGATCGCAGGAGCTCGCGCCCCAGCGCCCGGCGGTAGGCCGGCTCGTGCTCCTCGGGGATGTAGTTCCGCCGCCGGAGGATCTCCAGGAGCCGGTCCAGGGCCGCGTCCCCTGCCGGACGCGGCTCCTCGTTCACCTTCCTCAGGGCCTCCCGCAGCCCGACCAGGCCGACCCGGCGCAGCCCCACCAGGATCGTGTCGCTGGTCAGCCGCCGGATTCCCACGGGCTCACCGGGGCCGGGGGCTCACGACCCGCCCTGCGGCCGCCTGTCGGCCTGGCGCCGGCCCTTGCGCTTCCCGCGCTTCCCCGCGGAGGGGACGTACTCGTAGCGCAGGCAGCACTTCAGCCGGCCGCACATCCCGGAGATCCGCGCGGGGTTGAGGCTAAGATCCTGGGCCTTCGCCATCTGGATCGTGATGGGCTCGAAGTGCTTCAGGAACGTCGAGCAGCACAGCGGTCGCCCGCAGTCGCCGTAGCCGCCGAGCATCCGGGCGGCGTCCCGTACCCCGATCTGGCGCATCTCCACCCGCACCCGGAACTTCGAGGCCAGATCCCGGACCAGGGCGCGGAAGTCGACCCGCCCGTCCGCGGTGAAGAAGAACACGGTCTTCCCCTCCCGCAGGGTCGACTGGACGTTCACCAGCTTCATCGGCAGCTGGCGGTCCTCGATCCGCTTGCGGCAGAAGCCGTAGGCGTCCCTCTCGCGCTCCGAGGCCTGGTCGAACTGCTCCCGGTCCTGCAGGGTGGCCCGTCGGAGGACCTTCCTCAGGGGGTAGTCGTTCCGGGCGTAATAGGTCGACAGGACGGTCGGACGGCTCACGCGACCGTAGGCGGGGCCGCGGTCTCCCTCGACGATGCAGTCCTCGCCGAGCTCCAGCTGGAACTCCGCGGAGTGGAAGTGCGTGGTCCGGGCGGTCGCGGGGAACTGGATCCCGACGATCGGGATGCCCCCGTTCGACGGTGCCGCGCAGCCACCGCCGCCGCAGCCTCCAGTGGAGCACCCGCCACCGCTGCCGCAGCCGCCGCCCGCACCGCAGCTGCCGCTCGAGCAGCCCATGGGCAAGCCTTCGTATCAAGAACCGCAGGCGGGCCCCCTGTGCGGCCGGCCGCGGAGTCAGGAAACGGGGGACGCGCCCCCGGGTCAATGGGGAGATTATGCGGATGCCCGGACAACTGCGTCAAGGGACCCACCCCGCCCGGCGAGACGGACCCCCGGACGGCGGGCCGGCCGCCCCCCTTGACAGCCATCGCGCCGTCTCCTAGACTGCTCGCCAGATCTTTAATTGTTTCAGTGGTTTAACCTGGTTGATTCCCCGCCTGCCGGTTCGAAGGGTGGAAACCCGCCGCCGCGGCTGGAGATGCAGGGAATCCGGGTGACGGCAGGACGTGACGGTCCCTCGGGAGGGATGGAGAGCTTGCGGGACCAGGCAAACCTCCGCAGGCGGGTTTGGTGGACCCGTCCAGGAGCTCCAACGCAGGCCCGCTGGCTCTCGGCCCTCCCGGGACCGGCAGGCAGGGCATCATCCGGGTTAGGGTCACGCATGGCGGAATTCGAGAAGGCCCTGGCGAGCAATCGCCGGGCCACGCACGACTACCACATCCTGGAGCGCTTCGAGGCCGGCATCGTGCTCACCGGAACCGAGGTGAAGTCGGCCCGGGGGGGGCGCGTGACCCTCAAGGACGGCCACGGGCGCATCAAGGGGGAGGAGCTCTGGCTGGTCGGAGTGCACATCGCCCCGTACAGCCACGGCAACGTCCACAACCACGAGCCGGAGCGGCCGCGCAAGCTCCTGCTCCACAAGCGCCAGATCCAGAAGCTGTTCGGCGAGATCGTCCGGGGCGGCCGCACGCTGATCCCCCTCCGAGTCTACCTGAAGGGGAGCCGGATCAAGGTCGAGCTGGGTCTCGCCACCGGCAAGAAGAAGCACGACAAGCGCGAGGCCAAGCGCACGAAGCAGATGGACCGGGAAGCCCGCGCCTCCCTGAGTCCCCGCCGGGACCGGTAGCGCACCCCGCCGGCCGGGGGCTATCCCGCCGGCCGTCGACGCCCCTTGCCGGAGGCCAGGGCGAAGCCGATGAGCTTGTAGAGCAGCCGGGCTCCCACGTTCGCGTCCCACTCGTCGCCAACCGGGGAGGGGGCCACCTCGCAAAGGTCCAGGCCGACGATCCGCCGACCCGAGCGCACCACGGTCTCGACCAGCAGCAGCGCCTGATGCCATCCCAGCCCGCCGGGCACCGGCGTGCCGGTGCCGGGACAGAGGGCCGGGTCCAGGCCGTCGATGTCGAAGGAGACGTGCACCTGCCGGGGGAGGGCGCGGACGATCCGGCGGGCCAGGACGCCGAAGGGGCGTCCCTCGGCGATCTCCCGGGCCAGGTCCGCATCGAGATAGGCCCGGATCCGG
>JASFRI010000013.1:0-24951 GCA_050115015.1 Acidobacteriota bacterium | reverse complement strand
GCATCCAGGTGGTGAACCCCGCCACCGGGAAGCCGATGGGGAAGGCGCTCGCCGTGACCTTCGTGGACGCGGATCACGACGGCTATCTGGACGTCTTCGTGTCCAACGACACGGTGCAGAACTTCCTGTTCCGGAACCGGGAGGGGGCCGGCTTCGAGGAGATGGGGATGCTCAGCGGCATCGGCTTCGACAACGACGGGAACGCGACCGGCGCCATGGGTATCGACGCCGCGTCCATCCCCGAGGACGGAGCCCTGGGGGTGGCCATCGCCAACTTCGCAAACGAGCACACCTCGCTCTACATGCAGCAGGGCGATCCCATGCAGTTCGTGGATACGGCGAACGCCGGCGGGATCGGCTCCCCCAGCCTGCTGCACCTGAGCTTCGGCCTGTTCTTCTTCGACTACGACCTGGACGGTCGCCTCGACCTGCTGCAGGCCAACGGCCACCTCGAGAACGAGATCAACCAGATCCAGCCCAGCCAGCACTACCGTCAGGCGGCACAGCTGTTCTGGAACTGCTCGACGGCAGATCGCCTGTGCTTCGCGGCGCTGGAGGACGATGCCCTCGGCGCCCTGGCCAGGCCGATCGTCGGGAGAGGGGCCGCCTACGCCGACATCGACGGCGACGGCGATCTCGACGTGGTGATCGCCCAGAACGGGGGGGAGCCGCTCCTGGTCCGCAACGACCAGGAGCTCGGGCATCACTGGCTCCGGGTGAAGCTGACGGGACAGGGCGCCAACCGGGACGCCATCGGCGCCGAGGTGGAGCTCCGGTCCGGGGGACGCCTGCAGCGCCGGGTGGTCATGCCGACGCGCAGCTACCTGTCCCAGATGGAGCTGCCGGTGACCTTCGGCCTCGGGGAGCTGGATATGGTGGAGTCGCTGGTCGTCCGCTGGCCGGGGGGTCAGGTCCAGGAGGTCGCCGTCCCCGCGGTGGACACGCTGCTCGAGGTCATCCAGGAGCCGAGGCTGGCCGCCCGGGGGACGTCCCCGCGCGCCGCGGGCTCCTGAGCCCATGGTCGCCGCCATGGGGACGCGGGAGCAGCGGCAGCAGCACATCCTGGAGGTCCTGTCCCGCAACGAGGTCGGCAGCCAGGAGGAGCTCCGGGACCTGCTGCTCGCGGAGGGGATGGAGACCACCCAGTCCACCCTCTCCCGGGACCTCCGGGCGCTGGGGGTGGTCAAGGGGCCGGCGGGCTACCGGGTGCCCGGCCGCGACGAGTCGGCTCCCGAGCGGCTCCTCGGGCTCGCCCGCGTCCTCGGCCCCGGCCTCCGGTCCGTGGACTGGGGGGGGAACCTCGTCGTCCTCCGGACCGGGAGCCTCGAGGCGGCCCGGGAGGCCGCGGAGCGCATCGGGGCCGCGCGGCTCCCGCAGGCCACGGCGGCGCTCGCCTGCGACGACGCGGTCCTCGTCGTCGCGCGGACCCAGGCCTATGCCCGGGAGATGGTCCAGGCGCTGCGGGAGCGCCCCCGCCGCGCCCTCCGGCGCTGATCCGGGCGCATCCGCCGTACCTCAGGAGGCCGGAGCGTCGTCCTCCCCGGCTCCCTGCATGTCATCGTCCCCCATATCCTCGGGATTGTCCTCGCTGACCGCCTCGTCGAACTCCTGCTCGTCCGCCGCCTCCTCGCTGAGGATCCGGTCGATCCGGGCGAAGAGCTCCTCCCCCATCTGGTTCAGCTTCTCCGTCTCGGGCTGCAGCGCCTCCAGCGCCTCCGGGCTCAGGTCCGAGCCCATGTAGAGGACCTGGTCCTTCAGGGAGGCCATGAACGGCACGTAGGCCTCGCCGGCGGAGCTCATGTTCGTGCGCATGTCGTCGTACTTCGTCCGGGCGAGCTGCAGGCGCTTCTGACCCTGCTCCCGCATCGACTCCCCGCTGAAAGCCTCGATCTGCTCCTCCCAGGCGGCGAAGAACTTCTCGGCCCCCTTGTCCATGTTGGCCACCTGCTTCTGGATCCCCGACACGGTCTTCTCGACCTTCCCGACGTCCCCGTCGAGCTTCTTGTACGCGGCGTCGGGTTTCTTGGCCTTGCCCCCCACGAGACCGTTGTACTGGGCCAGGATCTCCTCGAGCCGCTCCCGGGCCTGCTCGACGGACTTCCGCGTGTCCTCGATCTGCGACCGGAACTTCGTAGCCTCCTTCGACCCGCCCTGCTGCGAGATCAGGGGTGTCACCGCCAGGACCAGACAGCACAGGAACGCGATGCTCCGAACCGGGTTTCTCATGGCAACCTCCTCGAATCTGGACGGGTGATTCTAGATCGGGGGCCCTGGGCCTGTCTCGCCCCGGCGGGACCCCGCCCGAAGGCGACGACCGACGCTGCCTCAGGGGCGGAACCTGCCGGCGGAGGCGTCCCACTGGAGCCGCGTCCCGGATTCGTGCCACCACTGCTCGATCCGGTCGAGGAGGGCCTGGGACGCCTCGGCGTTCGGATCATCGGAGGGAGGATGCTCCATGCCCGCCACACTGGCGGCGGTTCGCAGCGCCTCCATGCGGGTGATGCGGCCCTCGCCGTTGCGGGCGAGATCCAGCAGGACCGGGATCGCCTGCGGCTCCCCCATCGCCACCACGGCCTGGGCGACCCGGAGGCGCACCCATTCGTCCTCGTCCGGAGCGCGCAGGGCCTGCAGCAGGGCCGGCATGGCGGCACGGCTGCGCAGGTCGCCCAGCGCGAGCGCCGCCGCCTCGCGCACCGAGGCGGACTGGTCGTGCAGCGCATCCACCAGGTCCGGCAGGATGCGCGGATCCCCGGATGCCGCCAGATGCTCGACGGCCTGCACCCGGATGTTGTCGTGCGAGTCCCGCAGGGCGGCGCGCCAGTCCTGGACCCCGGTGCCCCGCTGGTGCGCGCCGGCGTCCAGGGAGGCGGCTTCCTCCTCCGCCGCGTGCCCGGAGACGGTGGGTCGGCTCTCGTAGAGCCCGACGGCGACCGCCACCAGCGCCACCGACGTCCCCAGCGCGATGGCAAGCGCACGGCCGCGGCGCGGCGACTGCAGGATCCCCCGGAGCGTCCCGCCGAGGAGCAACGCGACGGCGAAGCAGACCATGATGGTCGGCCCGGAGGGGCGATCGTACGAGAAGAAGAGCCCCACCGCGCTGACCAGCGCGGCCATCACCCACCCGGTGAGGAGGCGCCGGCGCAGGTCGTCGAAGAACATCACGGCGAACACCGACGGCGCGACCAGGTAGGTGAAGACCAGCAGCACGCCGGCGATCTGCACGGAGGAGGTGATCACCACGCCGAAGGACAGGTAGAACAGGAAATCCCACAGGCGGACCGAGATCCCCTGGGCGTAGGCCTTTTCCGGCTGCAGCGAGATCAGCAGGAAGCGCTTGCGGAAGAGGAAATGGAACAGGCCGATCCCCGAGTAGAGGATCGCCGTCTTGATGATCTGGTGCGGCGTGACCCAGACGATGCTGCCGGCGAGCAGGTCGTGCAGATGCTCGGCACCGTGGGGGGAGATGTCGGCCAGCAGGATGGCGGTGGCGGAGGCGGTGGCGTAGGCCAGTCCGATGACCGCCTCCTGCGGGACGCGCTCGTGCTTCGTGCGCGTGAGCGCGAAGATCACGGCGGCCAGGATCGCGAAGCCCAGTGACAGGTAGTAGGCGCCGTCGGAGCGCGGGTCGTAGCCGAGGAGGAAGCCGACCGTCGCGCCCAGCGCCGCGATCTGTGCCAGCGCGATGTCGACGAAGATCACCTTCCGGCTGATGACGTGGATGCCCAGATAGACGTGGATCCCGGTCAGGATCAGGCAGGCGAGGAACGGGAGGAACAGGACCTGGAGCTGGGCGGACACCGGCTAGCTCCCGGCGGGCGCGTCGAGCCCGGCGAACGTCGACACGATCTGATCCGTGACGAAGTCGTAGAGCTGGAAGTAGTCGTCCACGCCCCTGGCCCCGCCGACCTCCAGCGGCAGCGTGATCGTCACCGCGCCCGCCCGCTCTCCGAGAAGGTCGGTCGAGCGGTGCTCCTGGTACGGCCGGGCGATGATCACCCGCGCGGTCCCGGCCTGGATGAGCTGCACCAGCTCCTCCAGGTGCTTCGCCGAGGGGGTGATGCCGGGCTTCGGCTCCACGTACGCGACCACGTCGAGGCCGAAACGGGAGGCGAAGTAGGAGTAGTCCCTGTGATACGTGATGACGGGCTTCCCCCTGACCGGCGCCATCTTCCCGAGCCATCCCCCCAGCCTGGAGGAGAGCGGCGCTCCATCGTAGGAGGTCCCGAGGAACGCGTCCAGGTGCCCCGTCGCCGCCTCCCGGGCCAGCTTCGACCCGCCCACGAGATCGACGAGCTCATCCCCGAACATCGCCACGAGCAGCCGATGGACGAACGTCTTCCGTCCCTCCTCGTAGGCGGCCGCCCCTTCCGGGTCCACGCCCTTCAGCGCGTCGGTGATGGTCCCGGCGACGATGATGGCGTTCAGCGGGTCGGTCAGGTAGTGCGGGTTCCCGTAGGGATGGACGTCCCCCTCGGCGCGGCTGAGCACCGTGGGCACCTCGACCACGGGGATCCCCGCGGAGCAGTCGATGTAGCCCGGGGCGCCGCGGAGGATCTTCGGGTTGCGGGAGCCCTGGGTGAGCGGCGGGACCCAGCCGATCTCCAGGTCGAGGCCGTTCACCAGGAGGAGGTCCGCCGAGCGGAGCTTCACCATGCTGCTCGGCTTCGGGTCGACGAAATGGGCATCCTGGGTGCCGACCGCGATCACCGTCAGGCGGATCCGGTCGCCGCCGATGGCGGCGGCGATGGAGCCCAGGTTGGGAAGGGTGGCGACGACCTTGACCTGCTTCCCGCCGGCTTCCGCCGGCGCACCGGCGAGCAGGAACAGCAGGATGGAGAGGGCTGCCACGGTCACGGTCTTTCCTCGGGTCATCGTTCCTCCCTCAGTAGGGATGGGCGCCGTGGGCGCCGATGATCGGGATCCACTCGAACAGGATCCGGTTGTCCTCCTCCTGTCCGTCGAACAGGAGAGCCGCCTCCGGGTTGCGGCTGACGTGCTGGAACTGCAGCCGGATCTCCTGGAACTCCGAGGGCAGGAACTTGAGCACCGCGGTGGCGGCCCACTCGCGGGCCGTCTTGCTGTCGGGGAACGGCGCCAGATCGTACCGGGCGCCGATCTTCCAGCGCCTCGCCGGCTGGAACTCGAGGTACGTGTAGCCTCCCAGCGTGCGTACGGTCTCCGTCTCGAGGGTGTTCATCTCCGTGAGGAACTCACGGTCCTGGTTGCTGTGCAGGACCTCCGTCTGCCACAGGAAGGAGTGGTAGACGTTGTGCTGCAACGGCTTCCACTTCCAGGTCAGGTCCAGGTCGAGCATGGTGGATCGCAGCTCGTCCTTCGGGATCGGCGTGTCGGCCAGCTCCGCCGCGTCGAGGAGGTCCCGCAGCCGCTGCGAGGCACCCGCCCATCCCCACGCGCCGGAGCCGCCGACCTCCAGGGTGGTCTGCGAGGTGACGTCGAAGAACGCCTCGAGATGCTCCAGGTAGGTCAGGTTGCGGCGATCCGTGTTGAAGCTCACCCCCTCGAGGGCGGTGCCCACCTGGGTGGTGGACTCGAGGTAGATGCCGGACGGGTTCGGGATGAGCACGCTCAGGGACACCCCGTCGCTGGTGAAGCTCTCCTCCCCGAAGTAGTTCGTCAGCACCAGCGGCCGGTCGACGGTGAAGAACGCGTGGGTATGCAGCTCGTTCCACTTGCCGAAGGAGTCCTTGAACCGGCCGCCCATGACCTGGAGCGAGCCCGGCAGCGACAGCGTGGTCACCTTGCCTTCCTCCACCTCGGGCGACTCGCCGATCGGAAACGACAGATACAGGTCCATCTTCACGTACGGGTCGACGATCGACTGCAGCGCCACCTCCGCCTCGCTGAGGGAGAATCCGTTGGCATCGTCCTCGCCCTCGAGGGAGGAGTAGCCGATCAGCTGGAAGACGGCGCTGACGGCCGGGTTCATGAGGTTCTGCCCCTGGGTGCGGGCGGCGGGGGCGGCCGGCGGGACCGCCGGGGCCGGCAACGGCGCGGGCACCGGCTCCGGTTCCGGCGCCGGGCTCCCCGTGGCGGGCGGCGCCTGGGCGTCCAGGCGGGCCGTCAGCTCCTTCACCTGGGCGCGCAACTGCTCGACCTCCCGCCGCAACGCCTCCACCTCCTCCGCGGAGGCGGCACCTCCCTCCTGCGCGGCCGAGGGAAAGGCGCCCAGGAGCAGCACCAGCCCGCAGAGCATGAGTCCGCGCATCATCAACGGTTCCCTCCCATCCGTGCGTTGTCCGGGAACCGACGGATCCGGCCCGGGGGCGCTCGCGGCATCCTGGCGCCCGGAGAGGGCCGGTCAGGAGGAAATCCGGCAAATCCCTCCCATCCCGATCGGTCCCACCGCGCGGGCCACGGGCCGGCGCCCGCGGTCCGCGACATCGAGATGGCTCAGGCCGGCGGGGCGCGCGGCGCACCCGGCCCGAAGAGGTGGAACGGATGCGGGTCCCGTTCTCGCGCCGTGGGCGCCGTCGAGCACGGCTCCGCGATACCCGCGATCGCGGGCGCCTCCGCGAGCAGGGCACTTCCATGGAAGGAGAGACAGGACGGACAGTACAGGGCGTGCGGGGGATGCGCTCCGGGCTCGAGGTGCTCACCCGTGTGGTCGTGCGGCGGGATCTGCGCGGGATCCCGGCTGGCCTCCACCTCGTGCAGGAGGAGGTGGGCGTTGATGACGGGGCCCGAGGCGGGCAACGCGAGGACGAGCACCGCGATCGCGGCGGATCGCAGCGTCCAGCGCAGGACCTTCGTGCAGCTGCCGTGGATCCGCCTCACCGGCACGTCCTCGGGAGGGCCCGCGGGCCGGAATCCCCCCGCCCGGGGCGCGATGCTCCGGGGAGTCTAGCACATGCCCCCGCTGCGCCGACACGCACCACCTGGACGGCGGCCGGCGCTTCCGGCGAGCCCGGGTTCCGATGGGTGCGGGGGGATCCGCCCTCGAGCCGGTTCCTCCGCGGCCGGCGGAAAGGCTCAGGGGGACGCCCCGGAGGTGGGGGGATCCGACGAAGGGGGAAAGACCCGCTCGATGGCGTCGGCGCCCCGGGCGGCCCAGAAGAGAAGGTCGGAGCCGTCGTTCCACTCCCGTGCCGTGACCTGAAAGCCGCGGGCGACCAGGGCGTCGCGCAACCGCCGGTTGAAGCCGGGGACGTCGAGATGGCGGACCGGGGACACCGGGTCGTGGCGGCCCCAGTCCAGCCAGACCCGCGGGAACGGGCCGGGCGCTTCGCCGATCGCCTCCAGCAGCTCCTCGTCGCCCACCCCCACCGGGAAGACGGACTGGGCGACGACGGTCCCGAAGATCGCCGGCCGCCGCATCCCCAGCTCCAGCGCCGAGACCGCAGCCTCGTCGGCACCGACAATCGCACGCTGCGCGGGATCCGGGCGGGTGGGATAGCGGGAGTCCACGAGCGGCACGAGCTGCTCGACGATCATGTCGGCGTGCACCCCACGCTGGGAGCGGGCGTACTCGTAGGGGCTGATGGAGGGGACGAACACGACGAGCCGCGGGGACGACGGGTCGTCGAGGAGCGCCGCGAGCCCCGCATCGAGCATGCGATCGCCGTACAGCACGTAGACCGTCGGAAAGCGACGCCCCTTCTCCGCGGCGGCGTCCGGAACATAGACCTTCACGTCCCGATCCCCTCCCCAGGTCTTCGCACCGACCCGGACCCGCTCCGAGGAGAGTCGGAATGTCTCGATCCGGCCGTGCCGCAGGGGAGGGATCGCGATGGGAGCGCTCTCGGGCATGAACAGCTGAGACACCTCCCCGGCGAACTGGAGCGCTGCGGATCGCCGCGGGTTGCGGGGATCCGGGATCGGCTCGTCCAGATCGCGGACGAACTGGTAGTTGATCCGGGCATCGGGCTCCAGCTCGAAGGAGAACGTGTACAGGTCCGTCCCCTCCACGTGGTGCATCGGCTCCACCTGTCCCACCGCCAGCATGTTCCCGCGCACGGCGATGTCCCGGACCTTGCCGCGGTAGAGGAGATGGACGAACCTCCCATCCTCGATGAGGGGGAAGGTCTTCTCCCCTGCCAGGAAGTGGGACACCCGTGCCGCGGCGTCCGGCACGCCGCGGAGCGAGTCCACCCAGCGGCCGAACCGCGAGCCGGGCAGCAGGCCGACTCCCCCCCGCCCCGCGGCCTCCGCGGCGGGGGCGGCGCGGATGCCGACGCAGGCGACCTCCTCGAAGGAGTCGCGGGCGTAGATCCGGCCGCCGGCGAAGGATGGCGGGGTCCAGGCGAGGTTCGGGAAGAGGTCCATCCGGGCCCGCTCCCGGTAGGCGGCGGGATCCGCGTCGATCACGTGGAGTGAGCCCTCCTTCGTCAGGACCACCAGCCGGCCGTCGACCAGGATGGGGAAGCCGTTCCCCGGAGGCCGCGATCGCCAGTCCAGGGATCCGTCCCGGGCGTCGATGCTGGTCAGCAGGCCACCGCTGTATCCGAAGACATGGCCGTCGTGGGCGACGGGCGTGGCGTAGTTCCGAGCCAGATGGCGGGTCGTCCATCCCGGCACGGGCGCGGCGCCGTCGCCGTCCGGGAGGAGGTGGTAAAGGCGCGCGGCGTCGGGCTGGTAGGTCAGGAGGAGGTCCGCGCCGTGCACCAGGACGGGGTTGATGATCCTGCGGTAGAACCCCTCCCCCCCGTGGGTCATGCTCCAGAGCTCCTCACCGGTCTCCGGATCGAGCGCGATCAGCTCGTGGTCCCCGGCGGCCAGGAGGATCCGCCGATCGGGAAGGTCCACCAGCATGGGGGACTGGTAGCTCACCTCGTCCCTCCTCGCGTGCCAGACCGGAGTCCCGGTTCGCCGGTCCAGGGCCACCACGATGCCGGCTCTCCCTCCGGCGGGCACGATCAGCCGGTCCCCCGCGATCAGCGGCGACCCCCCGAAGCCCCAGTGGGGGGTCTCGGCGCCCAGCGCATCGACGAGATGCGTCCTCCAGAGGATCGTGCCGTCGGCGGCCCGCACCGCGAGAAGATCGCCCCGGGGGCCCATGGCGTAGATCGTCTCCCCGGCGATGGCCGGGGTCGAGACGGGACCGTCGTTGGCCCCCTCCCGGCCGCGGTAGGTCGGCGCGATCGGGGTCCGCCAGAGCGTGTCCCCGGTGGCGGCGTCCAGGGCGATGAGGTGGTCGGTCTCGCCGTCGGAGAACATCGTCACCGCCCGGCCGCCGGCGATGACGATGCCCGAGTAACCGGAGCCGAGGTGCCGGCGCCATTTCACCTCGAGGTGGAAGTCCTCCGGGAAGACCCCGGTCTCCGGGGAGGTGCCGTCGAAGGAGGCGCCCCGCCACCGCGGCCAGTCCGCGGCCTGCGGGGGTCGACCGGCCGCGGCGGCGAGGACGGCGGCAAGGAGGAGAATGCGGCCGAACGCCGGGCGCCGCCGGGAGGGTCCAGGGTCCTGCTGGCTCGTGGCGACTGGCATGCCACCAGCCTACGGGGATCAGAGGTAGGTCGTATTGTAGAAATGGGACACGGAGCGAGCGCCCCGGAAGAAGCGTCCCAGGGACGACTCGGGTCGCGCCTCCAGCGCGCGCCCCGGGGGCTCCCCGACGAAGGACTGCCACAGCCGGATCAAGTGCGCCTGGTCGTGGAGACCGCAGGACTGCGCCACCGCGGCCCAGCTCGCCCCGGACCGCCGGTGGGCGATCGACTCCTGGAACCGCAGGACCTCGGCGAAGCGCTTCGGCGGCAGCCCGATGCTCGCGAGGAAACGGCGCCCGAGGTGCCGGCGGCTCACCCCCGCCCAGCGGGCGAGGCGGTGGATCCGGCCCCCTCCCTCGCCGCGCTTCATCGCCAGGGCGCAGCGGACTACCAGGGGATCGGGACCGGCGCCGTCCAGCAGGCCGAGGAGCATCTCCTCCACGACGGCGATCCGCTCCCGGCTGCTCCCGGCGGTCCGGGCCCGATCCTCGACCGGGTCCGCCCGGTCCCTCCCGACCAGCTCCGCCAGGGGCACGATGCGATCCGCGAGGTCGTCCAGGGGGCGGCCGAGGAGGGCCGCGGCGCCCCAGGGCCGGAACCGGGCGATGAGGACCCCGGTCCGCCCGGTGGCCCGCACGCGGATCGCGCGGGCCTGCTGTCCGAGGAGGGCGAACGCCGGCTCGGGGATCGCACCCTCCGCGGTCAGGCGCTCGAAGGGATCGCCGTGGTAGAGGAGAAGCTCCGGCGCCCCGGTCGGGACGACCCGGGTGGGGAGCTGCCGCCCGCCGGCGGGAGCCTCCTGGACCCAGTACCCCTCGAGGTACGGGCGCAGCGCGGCACAGGGGGCATGGAGCTCGTAGGCCACACCGTCCGCCGCCGCCCGGCTCCCGCCGGGAGCCGAGGAGCGACCATCCGCCATGCGCATGCGCACCTCCGGGGGGACAATCGGGACCGCGCCATTCCCATTCCCTGGAGGTCCGGCCGGAGGGCCCCATGTCGCCCGTCGCGGGCTCCGCCGCAACCCGGAGTCCGATCGGTGGGACGGGCGTCCCCGGACGTTCCCGGCGGGGCCCGGAGCTTGACCCGGACGCGTGTATGGGGGATCGTGACCCCGTGAATCCCACCGTGGCGTTCCCGTCTCCCCAGGCTCCCGCGTCTCGTCGATCGGCCTCCGGCGCCGGCGCCGCCGCGCGAAGGATCGGCGCCGGCCGCCGATGATCCAGCGCGATGCGCAGCAGCGCCTGGACGCGGCCCGCCTGGTGGGGGCCTCCGCCATCGCCGTCCTGGCGCAGTTCGCGCTGGACACCCCGGGCGGGTACTTCGGCCCGATGGACGAGACGACCCTCACGGGGCTCCTGTTCGTCCTCGCCATCGGGGCGCTGTGCCTGGCGGCGGTGGTCCTGCGCATCCGGGGAAAGCGACTGTTCGTCGTGCCGGCGGTCCTCCTGTTCTGCATCTCCACCGGGGCGTTTCTCCCGCCGCTGGCGGTGGACCCGGTGGTCGCGGGCTCCGTCGTCCTCTGGAACCTCCTCCTGTTCGGGCGGTTCATCTTCCAGCGGCGCTCCGTGCCGCTTCGCTTCCCGTACGGGCGACTCTCCCCCGGCGACGACACCGGCGTCTGGCGCGAGCGGAACGGCCCCGCCGTCCGCCATCTGCTGACGATCTCGCTGCTGTTGAACGTCGTCGTGCTGGGATACGGGATCGGCGACCGGGTCCCGGCGCGGCTGACCTGTCTCATCCTGGGGGTGGCGGCTCTCGGCCTCTCCGCCCCGTTCCTGATGCGCACCACGCGGCGGCGCCCGGTGGTGCCGGTCCTGGCGCTGGCCCTCCTGCTCGCGGCGGCGGCCGCCGCCGGCCGTCCGGATCTGTCGCTCTCCCTGCTGGCCGCGGGACAGGCGGCCGTGGTCTCGCTCCTCTGGGCGCACACCCGTCTGTTCGGGGAGTTCCTCGACCTGTTCTATACCCGGCCGGCCTACCTGCTGCTCACGTCCTTCCTCCTGCTGATCGCGATCGGCACGCTGTTCCTGAGCTTCCCCGCCGCGTCCGCTACGGGCAAGCCCCTGGCCCCCGTCGACGCGCTGTTCACGGCGACCAGCGCCGCCTGCGTGACGGGGCTGATCGTCCTGGACACCGGGCATGACTTCTCGACCTTCGGCCACGTCGTGATCCTCGTGCTCATCCAGGCCGGCGGCCTGAGCATCATGGTCCTGTCGGCGTTCGCGGCGATCCTGCTCGGTCGCGATCTGGGCCTCCGGGGCGAGGGCGCCCTGGGCGAGATGCTCGACGTCCAGCCCGGGCGCTCCGCCCAGCGGCTGGTCCTCTTCATCGTCCTGACCACCCTGGTGCTGGAGGCCGTCGGGGCCGTGGTGCTCACGACGGGCTACCTGCGGGAGGGATATCAGCCGTCGAAGGCAGCCTGGTTCTCGACCTTCCACGCGGTCTCGGCCTTCTGCAACGCCGGCTTCTCCCTGCACTCCGACTCCCTCGTCGGCTTCCGGCGGGATCCGGCCATCCTGCTCACCGTGGCGGTCCTGATCATCCTGGGCGGCCTCGGGTTCACGGTGCTGGCGTACTTCTGGCACCGCCTGATCCAGCGGCGGTCACGGATGGTGGCCGCGCAGGCCCGCATCGTGCTCCTCGCCTCCGTGATCCTGCTCGCGGCGGGAGCGGCGTTCTACGCCGTCGCGGAGTGGAACCGCTCCCTGGCGGGGCTCGGGCCCTTCGACAAGGCCCTCAACGCCTTCTTCCAGAGCGTGACGCTGCGGACGGCGGGGTTCAACTCCGTGGCCCTGGACGCGCTGCACCCCGCCACGGTGCTGATGATGATCACCTTCATGTTCATCGGCGCCTCCCCGGGCGGGACCGGGGGGGGGATCAAGACCACCACCGCGGTGGTCCTGATCGGCTCGGTTCTCGCCGTGCTGCAGGGAAGGGAGCGGGTCACGCTGTTCCGGCACTCGATCCCCCGGGAAACGGTGTACCGGAGCGCCGCCATCGCGGTGACGGCGACGATCGTGATCGTGACGGGGGCCACCCTGATGCTGGCGGCGGAGCCGGCCCCCTTCGACGCGCTGATCTTCGAGACGTTCAGCGCCTTCGGGACGGTCGGCCTGTCCCTGGGAGCCACAGCGACCCTGGGCACGTGGGGTAAGCTTCTCGTGAGCGTCGTGATGCTGGCGGGTCGTGTCGGACCGCTGACGCTCGCGCTGCTGCTGGGCCGCAAGGCGTCGAGCCAGCTCGCGTATCCGGACGCGCGCGTGATGGTGGGTTGACGGAGGGAGAATGGCGACGGAGTTCGCGGTGATCGGTCTGGGGGTGTTCGGCCATCGGGTCGCGGTGAACCTGACCCGCCTCGGGCACTCGGTGCTGGCCATCGACGTCGACGAGGAACGGGTCCGGAGGCTGGCCGAGGAGCTGGACACCGTCGTGCGGGGGGACGCCACGGACGAGGGGGTGCTCCGGGAGCTCCAGCTCGACCGTGTGTCGTGCGTCGTGGTCGCCATGGGCGCCGACTCCGCGGAGGCGTCGATCCTCACCACGACGCTGCTCCGCCAGATCGGCGTCCCCCAGATCGTCGCACGCTCGCTGAGCAGCCTGCACGCCCGCGTCCTGCGGGCGGTCGGGGCCCACGAGGTCGTCAACCCGGAGGAGGAGATGGGCGAGCGCCTCGCGCGCCGGCTGTCCCAGCCCTTCGTCTTCGGACGCATCGACCTGGGCAGCGACGCGCAGGTGGCGGAGATGAAGGTGCCCTCCGACTTCGTCGGCAAGAGCCTCGCCGATCTCGACGTCCGGCGCCGCTTCGGGATCTCGGTGGTGGCGGTGCGGCGGGGAAGCGACGTGCTCGCCCCGCTGGATGCGGCCGAGATCCTGCAGGCGGAGGACGTTCTCGTGGTGATCGGGACCACGAAGGCCATCGGGCGCGTGGCCTCCCGGGCCTGAGCCGTGAAGCTCCATACACGGCTGCTCGTCGCCTACGGGTATTTGGTCGGCCTCGTCGTGATCGGGGCCGCCGGCGCGGCGCTGGGCTTCCGCGGGCTGGGCAACGACATCGGCACCGTCCTCGAGGAGAACTTCGAGAGCGTGCGGGCCTCGATGGAGATGCTCGAGGCGCTGGAGCGCCAGGACAGCGCCGTGCTCACCGCGCTGCTGAGCCCCGAGGCCTCCCGGGATCCCGTCCGTGTCTCCGAGGAGTCCTTCCGCCGGGCCCTCGAGCGGGCCCGGCAGAACGTCACGCTGGCGACGGAATCCACCGTGCTGGACTCCATCCAGGCCCGCTACGGGGCGTACCGGGAGGCCCGGGAGAGCCTGCTCGCCGCCGCCCCGGACCGACCGCTACGGCGCTACGACGCCGAGACCTATCCCCTCTTCGAGGACGTCAAGGCGGAGGTGCGCCAGCTCCTCGATCTCAACCACGAGGCGATGCTCGACGCCGACCGGGTGGCGCAGCGCTCCGCCACGCGGCACGCCGCCGCCTACGCGGCCCTCGTGGCGCTGGCGCTGCTCTCGATGGGGTTGATCTCCCAGGGGCTCCAGGTGCACGTGTTCCAGAGGCTGGACGAGCTGCACGACGTGGCGACGGCGGTCTCGCAGGGCGACCTCTCGAGGCGGGCGGCCGCCAACCGGGACGACGAGCTCGGGCTGGTCGCGAACCAGGTGAACCAGCTGCTGGACCGGCAGCAGGAGCTCGGCGGAATGCTCCAGGGGCGGGTCGCCAGGACGGGGCAGCTCGTGGCCGGGCTGCTGGGCGAGCTGCCGCACCCCGCCGCGGTGCTGAACCTCGCCGGCGAGCTCGTCGCATCCACGCTGCAGGAGTCGCGCGGGGAGGCCGTCGTCCGGGCGATGGCGGCGCGCCCGGAGCTGCTCCAGCCGGACGCGGAGAAGCTCGAGGCGGAGCGGGAGCTGTCCGTGGACGGAGCCGCCTACCGGGTCACCCTGGTCACCGTCCCGGGGCGCCGGCCCGTGGGCTGGCTGGTCTCCCCGGCGGCCCCGGAAGCCGGCGGCTGACGTTCCCGCGGAGACTCCACGGAAAGGAGCGGCAGATGCGCACTCGACGCGAGTTCCTCACCCTGTCGGCGGCCGCCGTCGCCGCCGCCTCCATGCCCGGGCGGGTGGAATCGGATGCCCCGGACCTCCCGCCGGCCCTCGCCGCCCTCGAGCCGATGGCGGATCGGGCGGTCCCCATCACCGTCGAGGAGCGCCGCGAGCGGATCGAGCGGGCCCGCCGGCTGATGGCGGCGAACCGCATCGACTGCTTGCTCCTGGCGGGCGGCACATCGCTCACCTACTTCACCGGCGCCTCGTGGGGGAACAGCGAGCGGCTGTTCGCGGTGGTGCTGCCCCGGAAGCGCCGTCCGTTCGTGGTGACCCCGGCCTTCGAGGAGGAGCGGGCGCGGGAGCAGATGGCCCTCGGCCCTCTCGCCGAGAAGACGGAGGTGCTCACCTGGGAGGAGGACGAGGACCCCTACCTCCTCGTGGCGAAGGCCCTGCGGGATCGCGGCGCCGCGTCGGAAACCCTCGGCGTGGAGGAGACCGTCCCCTTCGTGTTCAGCGACGGGGTCGCGAAGGCGGCGCCGGCCCTGCGGCTGACCAGCGGCACCCCGGTGACCGCGGGCTGCCGGGGCCGCAAGGACGCCCATGAGCTGGAGCTGATGCGGCTCGCCTCGGCGGCGACCCTCAGGGCGTTCGCGGCGACGTACGCCTCCCTGGCGGAGGGGATGACGGCGGAGGACGTGAAGGGGCTGATCCGCGACGCCCACGCGCGCCTGGGCTTCTCCGGCGGGGCGCTGGTCCTCGTCGGCGAGGACACGGCGCTCCCCCACGGGACCGTCCGGCCGCAGGTCGTCCGGGAGGGGACCATCGTCCTCATCGACGGGGGCTGCCGGGCGGAGGGCTACGCCTCGGACATCAGCCGGACGTTCGTCCTGGGGAAGCCGTCGGAGAAGATGCGGCGGGTCTTCGAGGTCGAGGTCCGGGCGCAGGCGGCGGCCCTCGCGGCGGCCCGGCCGGGGGCGCAGGCGCAGGCGGTGGACGCCGCCGCACGCAAGGTGATCGCCGACGCCGGGTACGGGCCCGGGTACCGCCACTTCACCCATCGCGTCGGCCACGGGATCGGCATGGACGGGCACGAGTGGCCGTACCTGGTCAAGGGGAACACCCTCGAGCTGCAGCCCGGGATGACCTTCAGCGACGAGCCCGGCATCTACCTTCCGGGGGAGTTCGGCGTCCGCCTCGAGGACGAGATGGTGATCACCGAGGCGGGGTCGGAGCTGCTGACGCCGCCGTGCCTCTCCCTGGAGGAGCCCTTCGCCGCCGCCTGACGGTCGGCGTGCGCCGGAGGCGTTCAGCGGCCGGGATGGACCCGGACGACTCGCCGCCCCCAGTCCACCGTGAGCACCACGTCCTCGAACTGCGGGTTGCCCAGGATCGCCCAGACCTCCGTCTCCAGGGCGTGGCTGAACGCGGTCAGGTCGTACGAGACGATCACCCGGCCCGGGTCCGGGATGTGGGAGGCCATCTCCACACTCAACCCGGCGAACTCGAGCCGGGCGTTCCGAACGACCCGGCTGTCGAGGGTCTTGCCAGTGGTCCCGCGGATCTCGCGGTAGGCCGGCGGCGCCAGCCCGGGCGCCATCAGCTCCAGGCCGTCCACCTGTTCGACGGCATAGGGGGACAGCACCGCCTGGGACGCGCCGGTGTCGATCATCGCGTGCATCGGGACGCCGTCCACCCGCACCGGGATGAACGGCGTGCCGCCGATGGAGAGAAACGGGACCTCGACCGCCTCGTCCTCGGGCTCGGGCTTCTCGCCGGCGGGATCGTCCGGGGCCTCCGGCTCGCGCCCGAGGATCCGCAGCCGGCGCCCGCGCAGATCCAGGGTGAAGCCGGAGCCGCCCAGGACTCCCGGGCCGAGCAGCCCGTCGGCACCGGGAAGGGAGTCCCGCACCACCGCCGGGACGTTCTCGATGACCGCCTCCCCCACCCGTACCCGGTCCACGAGGACCATGGTCGTCTCGGCGGTCCCGGAGCCGCCGATGCCGGTGATGGTGAAGCTGTAGACCGGCTCGAGCCCGAGCCTCTTCATCATCCGTCTCGAGACGGTCAGACCCGAGGCGCCGGTGTCGAACAGGTAGCGCAGCTTCTTCGAGGAGTCCCCGAGCCGGACCGGGACGTAGCTCATCCCGCGGATCTCCTCGATCCGCACCTCCGTCCCCGCGTCGGGCATCTCGAGCCGTCGCAGGGGGCGGTCTCCCAGGTACTCGAGCATGGCGAGCCATGCCTCGGCGTTGCGCCGGATCCGCTCCTCCTCCCGGGCCGGCAGCTCCAGGTAGCGGCGATAGAGCTCCTTCTGCCGGTCCCGGTCGGTGACGAAGCCGGCCAGGGAGCGCAGGTAGATGGGATTGTCGGGCTCCAGGGCCGCGGCGCGCTGGTAGCGGAGGGCGGCGTCGGCATAGTCGCCGTGGATGGCCTGGATCCGGGCCAGGGCCCAGAGGCACTCGGCACAGTCCGGGTCCTTCTCGATCCCCTCCAGGAGCCGTTCCCGGGCGGCGTCGAAATCTCCCTCGCGGTGCAGCGCCTTTCCCAGGGCCGCGAGCGCCTCCGGCGCCCCCTGGCTGCGCGCCACCGCCTCCTCGGCCTGCTCGATCGCGGGCACGAAGCGGTCCGTCCGCACGAGGCAGTCCGCGAGCCGGATACGGAGATCCACGTCATCGGGGTGCGACGCGACGAGCTTCTCGTAGAGCGCCGCGGCGGGCTTCAGCTCGAAGGCCTCGTAGAGGGCGTCCGCCTCGGCGCGGGGATCCGGCTCCTCGTCGGGCGCGGCGCCCGGCAGCAGGAGGGCCAGGAGCAGGAGCGCCGGCGCGCGCCGGCATGGAGCGTGGAGCGGGGGAAGGATCACGCGGTCCAGTGTACAAAAAAGCCCCCGCCGCGGGGGACGGCGGGGGCGGGGGTGAAGGGGCCGGCATCGCAGCCGGCAGGGTTCAGTTCTTGACCTGCTTGAACATCGCGACCTCCGTCCACTCGAAGGCGGTCACGACGCCGTTCTCGTCGGTCACGGCGAAGGCCTTGTAGCGGTTCTGCTGGAGGAAGTCCCCACCCTCGGACACCAGCAGGCCGTAGTTCTTCAACCAGGGGGAGCTGGAGCAGCCCACGAAGACGCCGTCGCCGTCGGGGTCGTGCATCGGGATGCGGACGGTGCCACCGTCGGTGCCGGGGAGCGCGAAGCGCGGCGGGTCGGCGGAGCGGTCTCCGTGGAGGACGATCTCCCCCTTCCGCTTCTTGAACACGAGAAGGGTGTCCGACGGGAACGCCCAGACGTCCAGGTTCGCGGGGTAGTCGTTCACCCGGCCCCGGTTGCTGTAGAAGTTGCTCTGCCCCATGACGCCCTTGTAGGTCGTCCCTGTGGCATCGAGCTCGTAGCGGTACGTGAGGAAGCTCTGCCCCCGGGCGTTGAAGCGCCACCCGCCGGGACCCATCTCCTCCGCCGCGATGGCGCCGTCGCCGTCGCCCTGCGGGATGGAGACGAGCGCCTCGTCCATCGCCCGGCAGTTGATTGCCTGCGACTCCGTGGCCGGGTGGTACTCGCTCTGCGCCAGGGCTGATGGCAGTGCCGCCAGGGCCAGCGCGGCGGCCAGCAGCATCGGTTTCCTGAGCCTCATGGTGGACCTCCTTCCCCGGCGGCTCCCGGGGGACAGCGCCTTGGCGATTTCTGTGAATATGTATTTTGGCGATTTCGCCTTTGCTGTCTCTGCCATGAATATAGGCCTGCAGGATTTCGAGTCCAGAGCCGGTTTTCGAGCCCCCTGCCGCGTCCCGGGCGGCGGCGCGTCTGGCCCGCCGGGACCGCGTTCTCCGGTGCCGCACCGGCGCCGCGTGCCGGGGCCGGGTGTCGTCGGTGAAACCCCGTGCGCAATCCGTACGTATGTATTGGGTGCCGGCAGCTGAACCCGATCCCCGATTCCTGGAGGTGGACCTTGGACAGACGATCCTTCCTGCGCCTGACCGGCGTCGGGATGGGGACACTGGTCGTACCGGTGCTGGGGGGCCCTAGGGAGCTCCTGGGCGCCATCACCGCCATCCCCACCGGCGACAAGAAAGCCCTGGCCGACGTGGGCCTGAACACAGCCCGCGGGGCGGGAGCCAGCTACGCGGACGTCCGCATCGGACGCTACCTGAACCAGTTCGTCATCACCCGTGAGGACAAGGTGCAGAACATGGTCAACACCGAGTCCTTCGGCTGCGGCATCCGCGTGATCGTGGACGGGACATGGGGGTTCGCCGCCACCTCCGACGTCAGCAAGGACGGGATCTCCCGGGCGGCGAAGAAGGCCGCGGCCATCGCCCGGGCCAACGCCGGGCTCCAGACCGAGCCGGTGAAGCTGGCGCCGGAGAAGGGCCATGGCGAGGTGACCTGGAAGACGCCGATCCGGAAGAGCGCCTTCGACGCCCCCATTGCCGAGAAGGTGGACCTGCTGATGACCGTGAACGCCGCCGCCATGGGGGCGGGGGCGGACTTCATCAACTCCTTCCTCTTCCTGGTCAACGAGCAGAAGTACTTCGCGTCCACCGACGGCTCCTACATCGACCAGGACGTGCACCGGATCTGGCCGAACTTCAACGTCACGGGCATCGACAAGGAGAGCGGCAAGTTCCAGAACCGCAACGCCCTGAGCGCTCCCATGGGGATGGGCTGGGAGTACATGGAGCCCAAGAAGGAGGACCGGATCGACTCGGTGACCGCGCTGTTCGGGAACTCCTACGACATGATCGAGGATGCCCGTCTCGCCGGGAAGCAGGTGAAGGAGAAGCTCAAGGCGAAATCGGTGGACCCGGGCAAGTACGACCTCGTACTGGATCCGACCCATCTGTGGCTGACCGTCCACGAGTCGGTGGGTCACCCGCTGGAGCTCGACCGGGTGCTGGGGTACGAGGCGAACTACGCCGGCACCAGCTTCGCCACCCTCGACAAGTGGAAGAGCAAGTCCTTCAACTACGGGTCGAAGCTCGTGAACTTCGTCGCGGACAAGACCCAGAGTGGCTCCCTGGGCGCGGTGGGGTTCGACGACGAGGGGGTGCAGTGCAAGAAGTGGGACCTGGTGCGGGACGGGATCCTGGTCAACTACCAGGCGATCCGGGACCAGGTGGCCATCCTCGGCCAGAAGCAGTCCGACGGCTGCTGCTACGCCGACAGCTGGAGCTCGGTGCAGTTCCAGAGGATGCCCAACGTCTCCCTGGAGGCGGGATCCGAGAAGCGTTCCCCGGAGGAGATGATCAAGAACGTGAAGAAGGGGATCTACATCATCGGCGACGGCTCCTACTCCATCGACCAGCAACGCTACAACTTCCAGTTCGGGGGCCAGCTCTTCTACGAGATCAAGGACGGCAAGATCGCGGGCATGCTTCGGGACGTCGCCTACCAGTCCAACACGCAGGAGTTCTGGAACTCCTGCGTGGAGCTCTGCGACAAGCGGGACTACCGTCTCGGCGGCTCCTTCTTCGACGGAAAGGGGCAGCCCTCGCAGATCAGCGCCGTGTCCCACGGCTGCCCCACGGCCCGGTTCAACGGCGTCAACGTCATCAACACCGAGCGGAAGCTGGGATAGCGAGGGGACAACATGCCGATACTCAACCGCGAAGAAGCGCTGACCATCCTGAAGAAGGTCCTCGGCTATTCCAAGGCGGAGACCTGCGAGGTGAACCTGAACGGGAGCATGGGCGGCAACATCCGCTATGCCCGGAACACGGTCACCACCGCGGGGGCCGAGGAGGACATGAACCTCGTCGTCCAGTCGAGCTACGGGATGAAGAGCGGGACCGCGACGATCAACGAGTTCGACGACGCCTCGCTCCGGAAGGTCGTCAAGCGGGCGGAGGAGCTGGCCAAGCTCGCGCCGGACAACCCCGAGTTCATGCCGCCCCTGGGGCCCCAGAAGTACCTGGACTCGAAGGCGTACTTCACCGCCACCGCCGGGATCACCCCCGAGTACCGGGCGGCGGCCGCCGCGAACAGCATCGGCCCCTCGAAGAAGAAGGACCTGGTGGCGGCCGGCTTCCTGAGCGACCGGGCGGGATTCCAGGCCATGGCCAACACCAAGGGGCTCGAGGCCTACCATCAGTCGACGGGGGTGGATTTCTCGGTGACCGTGCGGACCGAGGACGGCACCGGCTCCGGCTGGGTGAGCCGTGACTACAACGACGTGGACCTGCTGAACACCGAGAAGGCGTCCCAGATCGCCATTGACAAGGCGGCGCTGTCCCGGGAGGCCCGGGCCATCGAGCCGGGGAAATACACCGTGGTGCTGGAGCCCGCCGCCTCCATCGGGCTCCTCCAGAACATGATCTTCAGCTTCAACGCCCGCCAGGCGGACGAGGGACGCAGCTTCATGTCCAAGGGGGAGGGCAAGACCAAGCTCGGCGACAAGATCGTCGACGAGCGCGTGAGCATCTACTCGGACCCGACGGATGCCTCGGTCCCGTCGTCGCCCTGGAGCGGGAACGGGCTGCCGCGTAAGAAGATCTACTGGATCCAGAAGGGCGTGGTGAAGAACCTGTTCTACTCCCGCTACTGGGCCAAGAAGCAGGGCGTGGACCCCGTCCCGTTCCCCTCCAACGGCATCATGTCCGGCGGGGATGGCTCCACGCAGGACCTGATCGCCGATACGAAGAAGGGCATCCTGGTCACCCGCACCTGGTACATCCGGTCGGTGGATCCCCAGACGCTGCTGCTCACCGGCCTGACCCGGGACGGCACATTCTTCATCGAGAACGGGAAGATCGCCTATCCGATCAAGAACATGCGCTGGAACGAGAGTCCGGTGATCATGCTCAACAACGTGGAGGCCCTGGGGAAGCCCCGGCGCATCGACGGGAACATGATCCCGCCGATGAAGCTCCGCGAGTTCACCTTCACGAGCCTCTCGGACGCGGTCTAGGAAGGGGGGCCGGGCTCTCCGGAGCCCGGCCCCGAGCCTGCGCCCATGGACTTCGTGTTCACCCGCCTGCAGTACGATTCCGGCGACTGGGACGTCGACCAGCGGATGCCCTCCAACCTCCTCAACTCCCTGATCGAGTACACGACGCTGCCGGTGGATACCCGCGAGCGCATCGTCGCCCTGTCGGACCCGGCCATGCTCCGGGCGCCTTTCACGTATCTCGCCGGCCACCGGCTCGTCCAGTTCTCGCCGGCGGAGCGCCGCAACTTCGAGAGCTACGTCCGGAACGGCGGCTTCGTCTTCGTCGACGACTGCAACCACGACATCGACGGCATGTTCGCGCGGACCTTCGAGCTCCAGATGGAGGCCATCTTCGGCCGCGAGGCCCTGCGGAAGATCCCGAACGACCATGCCCTCTACCACTCGTTCTTCGACTTCGACGACGGTCCGCCGGCGACCTCCTTCGAGCTCAACGGGTGGGGGGACGACCTGGTGCACGATTATCTCAAGGCCATCGAGGTGAACGGGCGGATCGCCGTGTTGTACAGCAACAAGGATTACGGCTGCGAGTGGGACTACGACTTCCGCAACAAGCGGTGGCTCGCCCGGGACAACACCCGTTTCGGCGTGAACGTCGTCATGCACGCGTTGACGGCATGACGCGGAATCCGGAGTCGTCCCGGCCCCTCTCCGAGGCCGACGTCGAGGCGGTGCTCGGCCATCTGTCCCGGTTGCGGGACGAGATCGGCAAGGTCATCGTCGGCCAGCGGGAGACGGTGGACCATCTGCTGATCGCCCTGCTGGCGGGAGGTCACAGCCTGCTGGAGGGCGTGCCCGGGCTGGCGAAGACGCTGATGATCCGGACCCTCGCCGACGCGGTCCACCTCTCCTTCAAGCGCATCCAGTTCACCCCGGACCTGATGCCCAGCGACATCACCGGCACCGAGGTCCTGGAGGAGGACCACGGCACCGGCCGGCGGGTGTTCCGCTTCAACCGCGGTCCCATCTTCGCGAACCTGGTGCTGGCGGACGAGATCAACCGGAGCCCGCCGAAGACCCAGTCGGCGCTGCTCGAGGCGATGCAGGAGTACGAGGTCACGTACGGCGGCGAGACCCATCCTCTGGCCCGGCCGTTCTTCGTGCTGGCCACGCAGAACCCCATCGAGCAGACCGGGACGTATCCGCTCCCGGAGGCGCAGCTGGATCGCTTCCTGCTGCAGCTGCAGATCGACTACCCGAGCCAGGAGGAGGAGATCCGCATCCTCGAGGCGACCACCGGCAGCCGGGAGGCGTCCCCCGAGCCGGTGATGACGGCGGAGGAGATCCTCGGGGCCCAGGACCTGGTGCGGCAGGTCCACATCGGCGCCGGGCTGCTGGACCACGTCGCGCGGCTCGTCCGCTCCACGCGTCCGGCCGGGACGGCGATCGGGATGGTGCGGGATTACGTGGAGTGGGGCGCCGGCCCCCGGGCGGGCCAGTCCCTCATCCTCGCCGGGAAGGCGCGGGCACTGCTCGCGGGCCGCTTCGCGGTGGTCCTCGAGGACCTGGCGAACCTCGCCTTCCCCGTCCTGCGGCACCGGATCCTCATCAACTTCCGCGGCCAGGCCGAGCGCGTCACCCCGGAGCAGGTCACCCAGCACCTCCTCGAATCCGTGGAGCCGCCCGCCAGTCCCCTGCGATGAGCCTCCCGGCGTCCCGCTTCCTGGAGCCGGCGACCCTGGCCGGGATCAAGGACCTGCGCCTCGTGGCGCGCGCCGTGGTCGAGGGCTATCTCAGCGGCCTGCACCTTGATCCGCGGCCGGCGGCCGGTGTGGAGTTCAGCCAGTACCGGGCCTACGAGCCGGGGGACGATCCCCGCCGCGTGGACTGGCGGGCCTACGCCCGATCGGATCGGTTCCTGGTCCGCGAGTCGGAGACGGAGCGCGACGTGAACGTGCGCTTCCTGCTCGACGCCAGCGCCTCCATGGGGCACCGGGACGGGCCCCTCACGAAGTTCGACTACGCCAGGATGCTCGTGGCCGCCCTCGCGTACCTCGTCGATCGCCAGGGAGACCGGCTCCTCTTCCAGGCCGTCCGGGACGGCGATGCGCCGGGCCTGCCCCCCGCCCGGCGGCAGCGGCGGCTGCTGCAGCTCCTCCACGTCCTGGAGGAGCTGAAGCCCGCCGGACGCTGGCCCTCCTGGGAGCGCCTGGCCTCCCGGATGGTCCGCAGCCGCGCGCGCGAGCTCGTCGTGGTCGTGAGTGACCTCTACGAGGATGGCGAGGAGATGCGTCGCGCCCTCGCCACGCTCCGGGCGCTGGGCCACGAGGTCCTGGTCCTGCAGCCGGTGGCCCGGAACGAGCTGGACTTCTCCTTCCAGGGGGACGTGGTCTTCGAGGACCTGGAGACCGGGGAGACGGTGACGGGAAGCGCCGAGGCGATGCGGTCCGGCTACCTGCGCCGGCTCGCGGCCCACCGGGAGGCCTGGCGCCTGCGCATGCTGGAGCTGGGGATCGTCCACGAGGCGCTGCCGCTGGACACCCCCCTGGACCAGGGCCTGAGGAGCTTCCTGCTGGGGCGAGGCCGCCTGCCGTGACCGGGACGAGGCGCGCGAGGAAGCCATGTTCCTGCTGAGCCCCGCCTGGCTCGCGGTGCTGGCGGCCGCGGCGTTGCCGGTGCTGCTGCACCTGATCAGCCGGGGCCGGTACCGCAGGATCCGGATCGGGAACGTACGGCTGATTCCCGGGGACCCCGCCCGGCGGGGTCGGCGGTTCCGGCCGAGCCAGCTCCTGCTGCTCGCCGTCCGCTGCGCGCTGCTGGCGGCGCTGGCGCTCGCCCTCGCGGGGCCCCGATCGGTCCAGCCCGCCTCGGAGAACAGCGAGGGCCCCGCCTGGGTCCTGGCCAGCGCCGAGGCCCTGAAGCTCCGCGAGCGCCTGGAGCCGGAGAACCGGGCGGCCTACGCCCGACTCGACCGCCTGGTCGCCGGCGGCGCCGAATTGCGGCTGCTGGCGGCGGGCGCACCCCGGGTCGCGGCGGCGCTTCCCGACCCGGACGACCGGCCGGACGACTGGTCCCTGCTGCGGGAGGCCGACGCCCTGGCGCCGGCGGACGTCTCCTTTCACGTCCTCACGGTGGATCGCGCCACGGCGCTCCGGGGGGAGCGTCCCCGCCTCGCCCGACGGGTGGAGTGGGACGCCCTGCGGCCGGCCGGGCTCAACCGGTGGATCGAGGCCGTGGGGGCGCCGGAGTCCGCCGGCATCCCGGTGGTCGTGGGGACCAGCGATCCCGACGGCACCTACTTCCGTCCCGGTCGGGAGACGCCCCGGGCGGACGGCACCGTGACGCTGGCGGACGGCGGCCTGCGCGGCGACGACGACAGCGCCGCCGTGCCGGCCACCGTGCGCGTCGGCCTCTTCCACGATCCGGACCGCGGCGCGGACGCCGGGTACGTGCGCGCGGCGGTCGCGGCGGTGGCCGGGGTCACGACGATCCCGGTCGCGATCGCCGCCGCGGGCCCCTTCGACATCCGCTTCCATCTCTCCGCCACGCCGGTCCCCGCGGACTGGCTGGAGACCCTGGCGGGGGGTGGCATCCTGGTCAGC
>JASFRI010000012.1:0-25522 GCA_050115015.1 Acidobacteriota bacterium | reverse complement strand
ACGGGGACGGGCTCTACGTGCGCGACTGGATTCACGTGCAGGACCACTGCGACGGCCTGCTGCGTGCCGCCGACCGGGGGCGCCCCGGCGAGACCTACAACCTCGGCGGGAACAGCCCCCGGAAGAACCTGGAGGTCGCGCGCCGCATCCTCCGGTTCCTCGGCCGGCCGCCGGACCAGCTCGAGCACGTCGTCGATCGGCCGGGGCACGACCGGCGCTACGCCATCGACAACCGGAGGGCCCGGCGGGACCTGGGGTGGGCGCCGCGCTGGCGGTTCGAGGACGGGCTGCGCGCCACCATCGACTGGTACCTCACCCATGAGCGCTGGTGGGCGCGCATCCTCTCCGGGGACTATCTCGTCCGGCGCCGGCGGGCCGAGGGCCGTGGGCGCTAGCCGCTAGGCATCCAGGCGCAACGCCTCCACGGCCCGCGTGAACTCCTCCGGCCGGACGTAGAGGACGTAGCCGTAGCTTCCCGCGGCGTCCACGATGCCGCTGGAGGCGTAGACGTTGACGCCGGCGTGGTAGAGGCGGCGATGGATGTCCGCGAAGGCACCGAGACGGTCGTCCCCCCGCACCAGCAGGGCGCGGTGGGGGCCGTCCAGCCGGATGCCGGAGCGCGCCGCCTCCCGGGCGATCTGGGCCGGCTCCTCCGGGAACAGCGTGAGCTGGGTGCGCATCGGCCCGCAAGGGACCGCGGTGAAGGCGAGCAGGTTGATCCCTCCCTCGGCGAGCGTCGCCAGCAGCTTGTGGGCCTCGCCGGGGACGTCGGGGACCTGGGTGTGAAAGTACTCGATGGGCCGGATGTGGAACCGCATGGGTTTTCCTCTTCCTGGTCCGACCTGGGGGCCGGTGTCCGTTCGCGAGGTTGATTATGCCAGTTCCCCGCCGCCGCGTCCTGCCCGAGCGGGGAGCCCGCCGGGCGCCGCTATAATGGGCCCGGACCCGCCGCAGGGTCCCGGAGGGTTCGCGATTCCGTCGAAGACACGGTCCCGGGTCGGAAACGTCCTGGTGCTCCTCGTGGCCACGCTGGTCGCGCTGGCCGGGGGCGAGGTGGTGCTCCGGCTCCTGGCGCCGGACAGCGGCTTCGCCGTCGGGAGGGAGTACCAGTGGTTCCGCCAGGGAGACGCCCGGATGCAGGACGCCTTCGTCACCGACCCCGAGCTCGGCTTCCGCCCCCGGTTCGGCAGCGCGCTCTACAGCGAGCACGGCACCCTCTTCAACGACTACCCGCTGGAGAAGACGGCGGGACGCCGGCGGCTGCTGTTCCTGGGGGACAGCGTCACCGCCCGGGGCTGCCTCCAGGAGGCGCTGGCGGGCCTGGACGGGGGGGACGGGTTCGAGTACTGGAACGCCGGCGTCGAGTCCTACAACGTCGTCCAGGAGGCGGCGTACTACCACCGGCTCGACCCGCGGATCCGGCCGGACCATGTGATCCTCCTGTTCCACAACAACGACTTCTCCCCGACGCCGGTGGCGTTCCGGGACCGGGGCCGGCTCGTCGTCTACTCGCCGGAGCTCTCGCTGGGACCGGCGGGGGCCTGGGCGTTCCAGCACAGCCGGGTCTACCGGCTGCTGCTGGGGAGCTGGGTCCGCATCCGCAGGCAGTTCGCGGACCCGATGATCCCGATGGCCGAGCGTACCGCGCGGGACCTGGCCTCCCTGCGGGACGAGCTGGCGGGGGAGGGCATCCGCTTCAGCGTCATCCTGCTTCCGGCCTTCAAGCCCCCGGGCTCCTGGAGCGAGCTGGAGCGGCGCTCCCGGGCCCGTGCCCTGGAGCTGCTGGACGCCGGGGGCTACCGGTACTTCGATCTCCTTCCGGTCCTGGAGGACGCGGCCGCCGCGGGGGTTCCGCTGGAGGAGACCCCCGGGGACTTCTGGCACCCCTCGGAGGCGCTGTGCACCCGGTTCGCCGGCTTCCTCGCGGCGAGGGGGCTCCTGGACGGGAGGCCGCGCGGATGAGCGACGGGATCGCGGCGACGGGGCGGGAGCGCGTCCTGGGGTGGCTGGTGGCGGCCATCGCCCTCCACAGCCTGGGGATCGCCGCCGTCCTGCTGTTCGCCCCGGACTGGGGGGTCCGCCTCGGGGGCTTCGCCGCTCTCCAGCCGCGCTTCTTCGCCCGCCAGGCGGGGGCCTTCCACGTGGTCGTGGCGGTGGCGTATCTCTACGAGTGGTCCCGGTACCGGGGGGTCACGCTGCTGCTGATCACGAAGTGCCTCGCCGTGGTGTTCCTGGTCACCGCCCCCTGGTTCGAGCCGGTCCCCTGGCCGATCCCGGTCTCCGCCGCCGGGGACGCCCTCATGGCCGCCCTCGTGTGGGCCCTCCGCCGCAGCGCCCGCGGCTCAGGGCGCGCCTAGGCCGCGCCATCCCCCCGGGGGGCCCTCCAGCTCCTCGAAGACGTCCTCCATCTGGTCGCAGGCGAAGCGCAGCGTCGTCGTCACGTGGGACAGGGCCTCCCGGGCGGACAGGTCCCCGTCTTCCTGGCGCAGGATGCCCTCGCAGATCCCGGCCAGGAGCCAGACGGCTTCCCGCACCTCCTCGCCGGAGAAGCCCTCCCGGAACCGGCGCCCTGCCAGGTCCCGGCAGTAGGCGCCGAGCACCGCGCGGTCCTGGGTGCGGATGGCGTTGAGGAGGTGGCGGACCGCCACGCGGACGTCCCACTCCAGATCCCCGGGCGGCCGGTCGCGGTAGCGGCGAAAGCGCTCGGAGCCCGGGGAGCGCAGGAGGGCGACCATCTCGTCGACGATCCGGGACTCCGACTGCTCCAGGATCCCGTGGATCACCAGGGCGGTGGTCAGCCGGGGCGGCTTCAGCTTGGCCTCGTTGCGGCGGTACCACTCGGTGGGATGGGTCCCCAGGTTCTCCAGGAGGAAGGGCATGCGGCGCAGGATCTCCAGGCGGGCCCGGGGGGCCCACCCGAGCTTCCGCCGGGTCCGGCCCCCGTCGACGGTGAGGGCCAGGTCGATGTAGCGTCCCATCCACGGGCGCTCGAACGGGCGCTGCCCGAGGAGCTGCCCGACCCGGTCCATCGCGTGGAGGCCGATCCGGCACAGCGGCCTCGGGACGAAGCGGGGGCGCCGCCGACCGTCGGCGGCCACGGCGGTGACCACGTCGAACAGCTCGGCATGGGACACCGCGCCGTCGGTGCTCGCGATCAGCACCTCCCCGTCCGCGAGCGCCTCGCGCCGTTCCAGGAGCCGCAGGAGGAACGCCACGGCGTCCCGGACGTGAAGGTAGGGGATGGCCGAGCGCCCCTTGCCGGCGAGCAGATCCCGGTTCCAGGCGTTCGACGTCCAGGTCCGCAGGAAGGCGAACAGCGGCGGATACTCGCACCAGTCGGAGAAGAGGGCGGCGAACCGGACGATCACCGAGGGGACGGAACCGGAATACTCCGCGAGCATCTCCTCCCCCAGGTGCTTCGTCACCGCGTAGATGTGGTCGCCGAGGCTCGGGCTGTCCTCGTCCAGCGCCCGGCCGGGAGGGGGGAAGCGGCAGGCCGCGACGGAGCTGGCGAACACGAAACGCTCCAGGGAGATGGGCCGGCACTGCTCGAGCACGTGGCGCAGCCCGTCGACGTTGGTCCTCCAGTAGTCCACGCTCTCCACGCCGGTGAAGTCGTAGTGCGCCGCCAGATGGAACACCACCCGGGGGTCCCCGTCCTCCCGGATGCGGGAGAACGCGCGCTCGACGGCCCGGCCGTCACCGATATCGCACTGGATCCAGGAGAGGTTGGGATGCTCGGGAACCCCCGCGACGGTGCGGGAGCGCCGGGCCAGACCGATCACCTGGTAGCGCTCCTGGAGCTCCGCGACGAGGCGGCGCCCGACGAAGCCGGACGCGCCCGTGATCAGCAGGCGGGGAGGGGGCAAGGGTCACCCCGACCGGGGATGGATGGTGACGCGGTCCCCCTCGATCGTCACCTTCAGGTCGGTGAGCGGGGAGGGGGGCGGGCCCGCCAGCACCCGTCCGTCGGGCCCGTAGCGTCCGTCGTGGCAGGGGCAAACGTATTCCCGTTCCGCCGGCACCCAGTCCACCACGCACCCCGTGTGGCTGCACAGCAGCGACCGGGCCCGTACTTCGTCTCCGTCCCGCAGGATCTCCACCGGGTCCCTCCCCACCATCCGGCGGACCCGCACCCCGTCCGGGAGCTCCGACAGGGGGAGGATCAGCGTGGCGGGGAGAGCCGGCGCCTGCGGGGCGCAGCGGCCGACGCCGAGCACGGCGGCGCCGCCGCACGCCCGTCCCAGATACGCCAGCACCTGCCTGCGGCTCAGCTTCGATCGGTCCTGCATGTGAATGACCTCGCGGGGAAGAGCCCCCGGTTCGTATGGTACGGAATCTGCTTTCGTGTAGAGTGGGCATGCGCGCTCGGGGCCGGAAGGGTCGAGCGGCGGGAGGGCATGGCATGTGCGACCAGCATGAGCAAGTCGACGTCCGGGAGCGGATCCTGGCGACCAACGACCGGGACGCCGCCCGGCTCCGCGAGGAGCTCGCGGGCTCCGGCACCCTGATGGTCAACCTGATCTCCTCCCCGGGCTCCGGGAAGACCTCGGTGCTCCAGGCGCTGATCCCGCGCCTGCCGCGGGAGCGCCGGGTGGCCTGCCTGGTGGGGGACGTCGAGACCGAGCTCGACGCCGAGCGCCTGCGCCGCACCGGCGCGCCCGCCCGTCAGATCCTCACCGGCGGCGCCTGCCATCTGGACGCCCGGCAGGTGCACCACCAGCTCTCCCACCTGGTGGCCGAGCCCCCCGAGATCCTGTTCGTGGAGAACGTCGGCAACCTGGTCTGTCCCTCGACCTACGACCTGGGAGAGGACTTCAAGATCGGCCTGCTCTCCGTCACCGAGGGGGACGACAAGCCGTTCAAGTACCCCGCGCTGTTCTCCCGCGCCGACGTGACCCTGTTCACGAAGGTGGACCTGCTGCCGCACGTCGACTTCGACCTCGACCGCGCCCGCGACCAGCTCCTGCGGCTGCGGCCCGACGCCACCGTCCTGCGGACCTCCGTCCGGACCGGGGAGGGGCTCGACGCCCTGCGGGACCTGCTGGAGGCCCGCCGCGCCGCCAAGCAAGTCCCCTCGGGCATGGCGGTCTGAGGCCCCGTCGTGGACGGCTTCTCCTGGAACCTCCTGGCCGGGGCGGCCTCCATCGCGCTGATCCACACCGTGGTGGGCCCGGACCACTACCTCCCCTTCGTGGCGCTGTCCCGGGCCCGTGGCTGGAGGATGACGCGGACGCTGGTGGTCACCGGGATCTGCGGCGTCGCCCACGTCGGCTCTTCGGTGCTGCTGGCGGGCCTGGGGCTCGCGGTCGGGAGCGGTCTCGGACGCCTGGAGGGCATCGAGAGCCTGCGCGGCGACCTGGCGGCCTGGGCCCTGGTCGCCTTCGGGGGGGCGTACGCGATCTGGGGGGTGCGGCAGGCGCTGCGGCACCGCCAGGGGATCGAGCCCCACGTCCACGGCGCGCGGTTCCACGTGCACACCCACGGCGCTCGCCCTCATGGCCACGAGCACTTCCGCGAAGGATCGCTGTCCTTCTGGGCGCTGCTCCTCGTCTTCGTCCTGGGGCCCTGCGAGCCCCTGATCCCGCTGTTCATGCTCCCGGCGAGCCGCGGGCGCTGGGAGCTCGCGGCCGTCGCGGCGGTGGTCTTCGCGCTGGTCACCATCGTCACGATGATGGCGGCCGTCGGGCTCGCCGTGGCCGGCGCGGCGCGCCTGGCCGTCCCCGCGGGGCTCCAGCGCTGGAGCCACGCGGTCGCCGGCGGGATCATCGCCGGCTGCGGGATCGCGGTGCTCACCCTGGGCCTCTGACGCTCAGCAGATCCGCGGCAACTGCTCGCCGCTGAGCATGTCCACGGCGCGCAGGCCGCCGATCCGGCTCTTCAGGAACACCTGGCCGGGGTGCTCCGCCACCACCTCGCCCACGCGCACCGCCCCCATCCCGCGCGGGGTCCGGCGGATCGCTGCCAGCACCGCCCCGGCGGCGTCGGGCGCCACCAGCAGGAGGCACTTCCCCTCGTTGGCGACGTAGAGCGGGTCCAGTCCCAGGATCTCGCAGGCGCCGCGCACGTCGTCCCGCATCGGCAGGGTGGTCTCCTCCAGGCGGATGCCGACCCCCGCGGCGGCGGCGATCTCGTTCGTGGCGCTGGCGACGCCGCCCCGGGTCGGGTCCCGGAGGACGTGGACGCCGTCGCCGCCGACCTCCAGCGCCGCCGCCACGAGGCCGTCCAGGGGGGCCGAGTCGGAGCCCAGCTCCGTCTCGAACTCCAGGCCCTCGCGGACGGAGAGGATCGCCACCCCGTGCTCGGCGATGGGACCGCTCAGCAGCACCACGTCCCCGGGCCGCGCCCGGTCGGGGGCCACCCGCACCCCCGGCGGCACGCGGCCGATCCCGCAGGTGTTGATGAACACGCCGTCCCCCTTCCCCCGGTCCACGACCTTGGTGTCGCCGGTCACGATCGGCACGCCGACCTCCCGGGCTGCCTCCGCCATCGACCGGACGATGCGCCAGAGGTCGTCCATCGGGAGGCCTTCCTCCAGGATGAACCCGGCCGAGAGGGCCACCGGCCGTGCGCCGCACATGGCGAGGTCGTTCACGGTGCCGTGCACGGCCAGAGAGCCGATGTCGCCGCCGGGAAAGAACAGCGGGTGGACCACGAAGGAGTCGGTGGAGAAGGCCAGGCGCCCCGCCTCGGTCTCGAGGATCGCCCCGTCATGCAGGGACTCCAGATGCGGGTTCCGGAACGCCCGCAGGAACATCTCCTCGATCAGCTGCTGGGTGAGGCGCCCGCCCCCGCCGTGGGCCAGCAGGACGTGGGGATAGTCGCCCCGGGGGATGGGGCACCCGGCGCCGGCGGACGGATCCGCGGGGGGGGGCACGCTCATGCTCGCCTCCGGTAGTGGTAGTAGGCCGCGCAGGCCCCCTCGGTGGAGACCATGGGGGCGCCCTGCGGGCGCTCGGGCGTGCAGCGGACACCGAACTCGGTGCAGTCGGGCGGCTTGCGAAGACCCTGGAGGATCTCGCCGGCGATGCAGCTCTCGGGCTCCGTCGCCGCGATCGCCGCGACGCCGAAACGGGCCTCGGCGTCGAACCGCTCGAACTCGGGCCGCAGCCCGAAGCCGCTCGCCGGGATGACGCCGATGCCGCGCCAGGCGCGATCGACGACGCGGAACACCCGGTCGAGCAGCTCCCGCGCCCGGACGTTGCCGTCCCGCGCCACCACGCGCCGGTACTGGTTCTCCACACCGGATCGGCCCTCCTCGAGGGCCCGCACCGCCATGGCGATCCCCTGGAACAGGTCCAGCGGCTCGAAGCCGGTCACCACGATCGGCACCCGGTAGGTCGCGGCGATCGGCTCGTACTCGCGATAGCCCATCACCGTGCAGACGTGCCCCGCGGCGAGGAACGCCTGCACCCGGTTGTGGGGGGAGCCGAGGATCGCCCGCATCGCCGGCGGCACCAGCACGTGGGAGCAGAGCAGGGAGAAGTTGTCCAGGCCCTGCTCCTTCGCCTGCCAGACCGCCATGGCGTTGGCCGGCGCCGTCGTCTCGAACCCCACGGCGAAGAACACGACCTGCCGGTCCGGATGGCGCGCCGCGAGGCGGACGGCGTCCAGCGGCGAGTAGACCATCCGCACGTCCGCGCCGGCGGCCTTCACCGAGAGCAGGTCCTCCCGGGATCCGGGCACGCGCAGCATGTCCCCGAACGAGGTCAGGATCACCTCGGGACGGCGCGCCAGGGCGATGGCCCGGTCGATCAACTCCAGGGGCGTGACGCAGACCGGGCAGCCGGGCCCGTGGATCAGGGCCACCTCCGGCGGGAGCATCTCGTCGATCCCGGACCTGAGGAGCGTGTGGGTCTGGCCCCCGCAGATTTCCATCAGCGTCCACGGGCGGGTCACGGTGGCGCGGATGTGGTCGAGATAGCGCCCCGCGGCGGCGCCGTCGCGATACTCGTCGACGTACTTCATCGGGCCGGCCCCTCCGAATCGGCGTCCTCGGGGACCTGGAGGTCCAGCAGCCCCCCGTTCTCCTCCAGGTAGCGGAACACCTGCATCGCCTCCTCCTCGTCGACCCGGCTGAGGGCGAAGCCCACGTGGACGAGCACGTAGTCTCCGACCACGGCCTCGGGCACGTAGGCCATGCAGACCTGCTTGCGGATGCCGCCGAAGCTGACCGTGGCCATGTTCATGCCCAGCGGCCCGTCCTCGATCGCCTCGACCCTGCCCGGTACTCCGAGACACATGTTCCGCTCCCTCCTGCCGGGGCGCGAGCCGGCCGCCCGCACCCGGCTCAGACCTGCAAACCCCGTTCCGGGACGGTCCCCGATTCTACCCGCCGGGCGGCGATCAGGATCTGGCCCAGCCCGATGCCGCCGTCGTTCGGCGGCACCCTCCGGTGCAGGAGCACCCGGAACCCGGCCCCCTCCAGGCGCTCCGCCGCCGCCGCGAGGAGCCTGCGGTTCTGGAAGCAGCCTCCCGTGAGGGCGACGGCGGCCTCGCCCACGCGCCGGGCCATCGCGACGATCCCGGCCGCGAGCCCCTCGTGGAAGCGCGCGGCGATCCGTTCCGGGGCCACGCCGCGCCGCCGGTCCTCCAGGATCGCCGCCAACATCGGCCGCCAGTCCAGGACCGCCGGTCCGTCCGGGTCCTCCCGCAGCGGCACCGGGTAGGCGTTCCTCTCGGAGGGGTCCGCCAGGAACTCCAGGGCCATTGCGGCCCGGGCCTCGAAGCCGCCGTGCAGGTGCAGCCCCAGCAGGGCGGCGACACCGTCGAAGAGCCGCCCGGCGCTCGTGGTGACGGGGGCGTTCACGCCGCGGGCCAGCGCCCCGGCCAGGACGCGGCGCTCCTCCGGGGTGAACGACGCGACAGGCGGTAGGTCCTTGCGCTCCAGGGCCGCCCGGCCCAGCAGCTCCCACAGGAGTGCCAGCCCGGACCGACGCGGCTCCCGGGCCGCCGCGTCCCCTCCCGGCAGGCGGAACGGATGCAGATGGCCGGCGCGGCGGAACCCGGCGGCGTCCCCCTGCAGGAACTCCCCCCCCCAGATCGTGCCGTCGGTCCCCAGGCCGGTCCCGTCCCAGGTGACCCCCAGGGCGGCGCCCTCGTGCCCCGCGTCCCCCGCGCAGGCGGCGAGATGGGCGTGATGGTGCTGCACCCCGATGCACGGGAGCCCCGACAGCACGGCCAGGTCCTCCTCCGGCGCGTCCGCCGCGGCGATCTCCCGCGCCCAGCAGGTGGCGGCGTAGTCGGGGTGCAGGTCGTGCACGATGGCGACCGGCCTGGCCTCGTGGAGCCGCAGCAGATCGGCGACCACGCGGGCGAAGGCGGCGCGGGACTCCGCCGTGTCCATGTCCCCGATGTGCTGGCTCAGGACGACCTCCCGTCCACGGCCGAGGGCGACGGCGTTCTTGAGGTGCGCCCCCACCGCCAGGAGCGGCGGCAGCGCTCGCGAGACGGGTATGGGCGCGGGGGCCAGCCCCCGGGCCCGGCGGAGGAGGCGCAGCTCGCCCCGGAACGACCAGGCCACGCTGTCGTCGGCGTGCCGCGCGATGGGGCGGTCGTGGACCAGGAAGGCGTCGGCGACGCCGCCGAGGCGCCGGACCGCCTCCTCCTCGTCGATGCAGATCGGCTCCTCGCTGCGGTTGCCGCTGGTGGCCACCAGCGGCCCGCCGAACTCCCGCAGCAGGAGGTGGTGCAGCGGCGTGGAGGAAAGCATCAGCCCGAGCCACGGGTTGTCCGGCGCGACCTCCGGGGCCACCCGGGCCCCGGGGCGCCGCGGCAGGAGGAGGATCGGGGCGACCGGGGAGGCCAGCTCCCGGGCCGCGATCCCGTCGACGTCGCAGAGGGCGGCGGCGGCCTCCAGGTCGGCGACCATCACGGCGAAGGGCCTGTCCCGCCGGGGCTTGCGGTCGCGGAGCCGGCGCACGGCCCGCGGGTCGGCGGCATCCACCATCAGGTGGAACCCGCCGAGGCCCTTCACGGCGATCACCTCGCCCCTCCGCAGCGCCGCCACCGCGGCGCCGAGGGCGCGGTCGCCGCACGCCCCCTCCGAGCCGTCGGCGTCCCGGAGGGACAGCCGGGGACCGCAGTCGGGGCAGGCCGTCGGCTGGGCGTGGAAGCGGCGGTCCGCGGGATCGTCATACTCCCGCCGGCAGGCGGGGCACATCGGGAAGCCGGCCATCGTGGTGTGGGGACGGTCGTAGGGGAGCTCCCGGAGGATCGTGTAGCGCGGGCCGCAGCGGGTGCAGTTCGTGAAGGGGTAGCGGTGCCTCCGGTCGCCGGGATCCAGGACGTCCGCGAGGCAGTCGGGGCAGGTCGCCAGATCCGGGAGCACCTCCGCGGTGGGGGAGCGGCCGTCCCGGCTGGGATGGATGCGGAAGCCGTCCTCGGCCTCCAGGGGCACCGATCGGGCCGTCAACCGCCGCACCCGTCCGGGGGCCGGCAGCTCCTCCCGGAGCCGCTCGCGAAAGCGCCGGAGCGTCCCGGCGCCCCCCTGCACCTCCAGCAGCACCCCCCGGGTGTCGTTCGCCACCCAGCCGGACAGCCCCAGCTCCCGCGCCAGGCGCCAGACGAACGGCCGGAAGCCGACCCCCTGCACGGCTCCCTCCAGGCGCAGCCGGAGCCGCTGCGTTTCGCGTGCATTCTGGGGGATACCGCTCATGTCATATGCGTTATCGCGCATCGTGATCCAGCGCAATCAGGCACTATAATGCACCACGTCGGTCCCGGCATCCGGTCCCCGCTGTGTAAGTGCCGGACATGCCCGGCCCTCCTTGCCAGAAACGCGCCATCTCACCCACCCCGCCGCTGGCACAGAACTGGCAGTCGCGGTTGCCTCGAATCCTCCGCCACGCCCAACCATGAAGGAGGGTCCGACATGGGCGACTACCCGCTGTTCGCACCGGATTCCAACCCCGACCCGGTCCCCCGCCGCGACTTCATGAAGATCTGCATGATGGCCGCGGCCTCCATCGGACTGTCCGGCTCCGTGGCCACGCGCATCGCGGAGGCGGCGGTGGCCGGCCTGAAGCCCTCGGTCATCTGGCTGCACTTCCAGGAGTGCACGGGCTGCACCGAGTCGCTGCTCCGGACGGCGCACCCGGCGCTGAGCGAGCTGCTGCTCGACCTGATCTCCCTCGACTATCACGAGACGCTGTTCGCCGCCGCGGGCCACCAGGCGGAGGCGGTCCTCGAGGAGACCATGCGGGAGCAGGAGGGAAAGTACGTCTGTATCGTCGAGGGGGCCATCCCGACGAAGGACGACGGGATCTACTGCAAGATCGCCGGCCGCACTGCGAAGCAGATGCTGAACGATGTCGCCGAGCGGGCGGGTGCCGTGATCGCCATCGGCTCCTGCGCGTCCTGGGGGGGGATCCCCTCCTCGCCGCCGAACCCCACGGGGGCCACCGGCGCGCCGATGATCCTGGAGGGGAAGGCGGTGGTGACCATCCCCGGTTGCCCGGCGAACCCCTACAACCTCCTCGGCACCGTCCTGCAGTACGCGACCCTGGGGACCCTCCCGGATCTGGACGAGAAGGGGAGGCCGCTGTTCGCGTACGCCCGGACCATCCACGAGGACTGCCCGCGCCGGGCGCACTTCGACGCCGGGCGCTTCGTGCAGCAGTTCGGCGACGAGGGGCACCGGCTGGGCTGGTGCCTCTACAAGACGGGCTGCAAGGGGCCGCAGACCCACGCGAACTGCTCGCTGCTCAACTTCGGCGACGTGCCGGGAGCCTGGCCCATCGGGATCGGCCATCCCTGCTTCGGCTGCACCGAGGAGAAGCTGGCGTTCAAGGTGGCGCTGCACGACACCGTGGACATCGAGCGGCCGACACCGCCCGACACCTATCCGGGCATCTACGGTCCGGCCGGCGGGATCAGCCCGGTCGCCGCCGGGGTGGCCGGCGCCGCCGTCGGGGCCGCCGCCGCCGGGGCCTACATGGCGTCGCGGAAGCTGTCCGGACCGATGGTGGGTGAGCCCGCCGACAAGAAGGAAGGCGACGGGAAGGAGGGCTGAGGATGGCCATGAACCGGAGGACGGCGCTGAAGGTCCTGTCGGGGGCGGGGGCGGGGGCCGCCACGGCCGCCCTTCCCGCCGTGGCCCGGGAGCCGAAGACGGTGCCCGAGGACGCGGTGGGGATGCTCTACGACACCACCCGGTGCATCGGCTGCAAGACCTGCGTGGTGGCCTGCGCGAAGGCCAACGACCTGGTCCCGGACCGTGGCTCCCTGGACCCGGGGGTCTACCAGGCACCGGATCGACTGAACAGCCAGACGAAGAACATCATCAAGCTCTATACCGACGGCGTGCGGCGCTCGTTCATGAAGCAGCAGTGCATGCACTGTGTCGACCCCGCCTGCGCCGCCGCCTGCATGATGGGCTCGTTCCAGAAGCGCGAGTACGGGATCGTCACCTGGAAGCCGGAGCGCTGCATCGGTTGCCGCTACTGCCAGATCGCCTGTCCCTTCGGCATCCCGAAGTTCGAGTGGACCAAGTCCGTGCCGAAGATGGTCAAGTGCGAGATGTGCAACCACCTGATCGCTCAGGGGAAGATCCCCGCCTGCTGCGAGGTCTGTCCGCGGCAGGCCGTCATCTACGGCAAGCGCGCCGACCTGCTGGCGGAGGCTCACCGCCGTCTCGAGGAGCACCCGAAGCGCTACGTCCCGAAGGTCTACGGCGAGCACGACGCCGGCGGGACACAGGTCCTCTACCTGTCGCACCTGCCCTTCGAGAACATCGGCCTCCAGGACCTCGGTGAGCTGCCGTCCTCCCTGACCGCGGAGAACGTGCAGCACACCGTCTACAAGGGGTTCGCGGCGCCGGTGATCTTCTACGCCTTCATCGGCGGCATCATGTGGCGCAACCGCCGCCTCAAGCAGGGCGATGACGGGGAGGAGGGATCATGAGCGCGGAGGCCCGGCCGCTGGGAGGTCCCATCTGGACGAAGCCGTTCCGGGTCATGACGCTGTTCGCCGCCATCGCCGGCGTGCTCGCCATCTGGCGCTATGCCGCCGGGATCGGTCCGGTGGCCGGGATCAACGACGGCCATCCCTGGGGGATCTGGATCGCCTTCGACGTGGTCACGGGCACCGCGCTGGGCTGCGGCGGCGTGGCCATGGCGCTGCTGGTCTACGTCTTCAACCGCAACCGGCTGCATCCCCTGATCCGCCCCGCGCTGCTCACCAGCGCCATCGGCTACACCCTGGCGGTGGTCGCGGTGGGGATCGACGTGGGCAAGCCCTGGGGGCTGCCGAAGCTCCCCCTCATGCCGTGGCGCTGGAACCTGAGCTCCGCCCAGCTCGAGGTGGCGCTCTGCGTCGCCGTCTATGTCGTGGTGCTCTGGGTGGAGCTGGCGCCGGCGTTCCTGGAGCGCTGGAAGGACAGCTCGAAGCCGTGGCTGCGGAACCTGTCGACGAAGGTCCTGCCCCCGCTACGGAAGTCGATGGTGTGGGTGATCGCCGCCGGCGTCGTGCTGCCCTTCATGCACCAGTCCTCCCTGGGGACGATGACGCTGCTGGGCGGCTGGAAGCTGCATCGCCTCTGGCACACCCCGCTCATCCCGCTGCTGTTCCTCCTGGGGTGCCTGGGGATGGGCTACGCGGCGGTGGTCTTCGAATCGAGCCTGGCGAGCCTGTTCTTCCGCCGCAAGCCCGAGATCGGTATGCTGGCGCAGCTCGCGGGGCCGCTGGCCGGCGTGATGCTGCTCTTCCTGGCGATCCGCTTCGGCGACCTGGCGTACCGCGGCCGGCTCGGGATGCTGACGGGGGAGGGGACGTACAGCGTGATGTTCTGGATCGAGACCGCCCTCTTCCTGGTGCCTGCGGTCATGCTGCTGATGAAGAGCAAGCTCCACGACCTCGCGTGGCTGTTCCGCGCGGCGGTGCTCATGCTCTTCGGCGGCGCCCTCTACCGGTTCGACGCCTACATCATCGCCTTCAACCCCGGCCCGGGGTGGTCCTATTTCCCGACGGTGCCGGAGATCTTCATCACCCTGGGCCTCGTCGCCCTGTCTTTCATGGTCTACCTCGTGGTCGTCAAGCGCTTCCCGATCCTCAGCGGCGAGGCGCCCGCGGCGACCCGCGGCTAGGAGGAGCGAGATGAGCCAGCGGATCACCATCGATCCCGTGACGCGGATCGAGGGACACCTGCGGGTGGACGTGGAGGTGGACGGTGGGAAGGTCAGCAAGGCGTGGGCCTCCGGCCAGATGTGGCGCGGGATCGAGCTGATCCTCCAGGGGCGGGACCCGCGGGACGCCTGGCTGTTCACCCAGCGCTTCTGCGGGGTCTGCACCACGGTGCACGCCATCGCCTCGGTCCGGGCGGTGGAGAACGCCCTGGGGATCGTCGTCCCGCTCAACGCCCAGTACATCCGGAACCTGATCCTGGCCGCGCACGCCATCCACGATCACATCGTGCACTTCTACCACCTCTCCGCCCTGGACTGGGTGGACGTGGTCTCGGCGCTGAAGGCCGACCCCAAGGCGGCCTCCCAGCTCGCCGAGAGCCTCTCCCCCTGGCCCCGCAACAGCTGGCGGGAGCTCGAGGGGGTGCAGGCGAAGCTGAAGGATTACGTGGGGCGGGGACAGCTCGGGATCTTCACGAACGGCTACTGGGGACATCCGGCGATGACGCTGTCGCCGGAGGTGAACCTGCTGGGGGTGAGCCATTACCTGCAGGCCCTGGAGTACCAGCGGAAGATCAACCAGGTCGTGGCGATCCTCGGCGCCAAGACGCCGAACATCCAGAACCTGGCGGTGGGCGGGGTGGCCAACGCCATCAACCTGGACAACCCGTCGACGCTCAACATGGACAAGCTCTACGCCGTCCGGGACCTGTTCCAGGAGGTGCAGTCCTTCGTGCACGACGTCTACTTCGTGGACGTCTGCGCCGTGGGGGCGATGTACGCCGACTGGCTGGGCTACGGCGCCGGGGTCAAGAACTACCTGGCGGTGCCCGACCTGCCGGTGGACGCCGCGGGGACCGAGTTCGACCTGCCCGGCGGGACGATCTTCGACGGGGACCTGTCCACCGCCCGGAAGATCGAGTCGTTCGAGGACGAGTACTTCCGGGAGAACGTCACCGAGAACATCACCCACGCCTGGTACGACGGCAGCTGGACGAAGCATCCCTGGGAGGAGAGCACCGATCCGAAGTACACCGACTACGACCCCGAGGGGAAGTACTCCTGGGTCAAGGCGCCCCGCTTCCAGGGTCGGCCGATGCAGGTGGGTCCCCTCAGCCAGGTCCTCGTCGGGTTCGCCACCGGGCACGAACCGACCGTCCGGTGGGCGACGAAGACGCTGGAGACCGCCGGCAAGATCGCCGGAGCCACGCTCGGGCCCGAGGTGCTGCACTCCACCCTGGGCCGCCACGCGGCGCGGATGATCCGCACCCAGGTGATCGCCGAGCTGGGCCTGAAGCACTGGGACCTGCTGGTCAACAACATCGCCAGCGGCGACACGGACATCTTCGTGAAGCCCGAGTTCCCGAAGGGGGAGCAGCGCGGCTTCGGGTTCCACGAGGCGCCCCGGGGGGCCCTTTCCCACTGGGTGGTGATCCGCGACGGCAAGATCGCCAACTACCAGGCGGTGGTCCCCACCACCTGGAACGCCGGGCCGCGGGACGACAGGTCGCAGGAAGGGCCCTACGAGGCCTCGCTGAAGGGGAACCCGGTGGCGGACCCGGAGCGGCCGCTGGAGGTGCTGCGCACCGTCCACTCGTTCGATCCGTGCCTCGCCTGCGCCATCCACATGCAGGATCCCGAGGGGCGGGAGCTGGCGACGGTCCGGACGCTCACATGAACCTGGCGGTCTTCGGCATCGGCAACGTCCTGCACCGGGACGACGGCTTCGGGCCGACGGTGGTCCGGACATTCCGGGCGGCCTACGAGCTCCCCGAAGGGCTCGAGGTGGAGGACCTCGGCACCCCGGGAGGCGACCTCGTCTCCCACCTGACGGGCTTCCGCAGCGTCGTCGTGGTCGACACCGTCCGGGCGGAGGGCAAGCCGGGCGCGCTGCGGCGCTACGACGCCCGGGCGCTGCTGCGCCATTCCCCCCAGCCCAGGGTCAACGCACACGATCCCGGGCTGAAGGAGGCGCTCGAGGTCCTGGAGCTGGCGGGGGACCGGCCGAGGGAGATCGTCCTGATCGGGGCGATTCCCGCCTCCGTGGAGCAGGGGGCAGGCCTGACGCCGCCGGTCCGGGCCGCCGTGGGACGGGCGCTGGAGGCCGTCGCCAACGAGGTGCACCGGCTCGGCGCCACCGTCACCCGCCGGGCCCGGCCCCTCCCCGCCGACCTCTGGTGGGAGGAGCCGGTCCCCTCGGCCTGAGTCGAGCGACTATCCCCAGCGCGGCTGTTCGTCCGGGTCGATCCCCAGGGCGGTCTTCGCCAGGAACTCGTGGGTCAGGTGCGGGTTCGCCGGGTGGAACCTCCCCGCCCGGGCGTCCCGGAACAGCCGCTCCAGCTCGCTCTTCTTGAACATCCCGAAGCCGCCGGACAGCTCCAGCGCCATGTCGGCGATCTTGAACGCCGCCACCACCGTGTTGTGCTTGCAGGCCACGATGCGCGGCGCGAACTCCGGGCCCGGGGTCGTGGTGGCCGACCAGTCGGCGGCCAGCGTCTCGATCTGGGGCCCCATGGCCGATAGCGCCAGGACGACCTCGGCGACGCCATGCTGGATCTCCGGGTGATAGGTCATCGGCCGGGTCAGCCCCAGCGACGTCTTGTCCTTGAGCATATCGAACGTGATGTCCCGGATCCGCTCCGACAGCCCGTAGTAGACGTGGGCGAAGCCCAGCAGCCCCCAGGCGAAGATCGACAGCACGAACTGGTCGGCCCCCTTGGCGCCGGCGGGAACGATCCGCCCGATCCGGTCCTCGGGCACGAACACGCCGTCGAGGATCGTGTCATCGCTGCGGGTGGCCCGCATCCCCATCACGTCCCACGTCTCCTTGACGGCGATCCCCTTCGAGTCCCGCTTGATGAAGAAGTGGACGATCTTCGGGTTGTCCGGGTCGCTGGCGTCCATGGCGTGGCCGCCCAGCCAGGTCCAGACCGGGGTGAGGCTGCCGAAGGACTTGCGACCGGTGATCTTCCAGCCTCCCTCCACACGCTCGGCCTTGGAGGTGGACAGGAACAGCGGCAGGTCGTTGCCCGACTCGGAGTGGCCCGCGGCGAACACCGCCCCGTCCGCGGCTTCCTTGAGCATCCACTCCAGCGACTTGTCGCCGGAGCGCCAGAGGTCCGCCGCAAGGCCGACCCAGTAGCTGTGCATGTTGCACATCAGGGCGGTGGCGGGGGCGTGGTAGGCCAGCCGCCGGGTCTCCTGCCCCACCTCGGCGAGGGACATGCCGTGCCCGCCGAACTCCTTCGGGACGGACATGAGAAGGTATCCGGCCTGCTTCAGCTCGTCGAAGTCCTCCTTCGCGAACTTGTTCTCCCGGTCGTAACCGGGAGCGCGCTCGTGGCAGCGCTGCAGCAGGTCGTCGGGGGTACGGTAGGCGGCAGTCATGGTGGGTCCTCCTGGTCTCGGTGGGACGGTCTTGGTTTCTTCGGTTTCTGCTCGTTCGGTGTCCATCGCAGTCTAGACCCACGGTCGCCGCGACACAAGGGTCTCGTTGACAGGTCGGTGGACGACCGTATACTCCTGGAAACACCCGGAGGAGGAGACGATGAGGCTTCGAGGCGCTTTGCTGGTCATGTTGCTGGCAGTGCCCGGGCTGGCCGCGGGAGGAGACTGCACCTTCCCGGCCTTCACCTGCCCGGTGTCACCCGGGTACGCGGACGTCAACTGCGACGGGAAGGACGCGCTCCACTGCCAGACCTACGACGTGGACGGCGCCGCCTTCGGGGACTGTCAGCGAGACGGCATCAGGGATGACTTCTGGACGATCTACGACGGGAACTTCGACGGGACGACGAACGTCTGTGACCCTTCCGATACCGTCATCGAGCAACCGGACGGAAACCCCGATGGGAGCAGCGCGCATCCACTGTGCGACCGGTGTCTCCTGGACCGGTCCCATATCCTCAACTCCATCGTGTTCTTCGCGGACGATCCGACGTACTTTCAGGTCGGCGGACCGCCGGGATCCCAAGGCGACCTGGTCCGGGGGACCGTCTCCCAGATCGCCGTGCTGGCGGACCGGTTGTCGCTGGGGCCGGTCACCTGCCTGGCGGAGGACATGCCGGGCTCCGACGAGATCGTCGACGCGGTGACACCGCCGTCCGGGGAGGCGTTCTTCTATCTCTCGCGGTGGAATCACCCGTTCTGTCCCGCCGCGGGACCGCCGGCCTACGGTTACTGGAACTGCCTGGAGCGCCTCGTCCCTGAGTACGCCACCGACTGCGTTCCCTAGCCGGGCCCCGGTTGCCGGGGGAAGGACGCGCGGTCTAAGATGAAGCTCCCCGGCGCCTGCCGGGGAACGAGCCGTCGTCGGGGCGTGGCGCAGTCTGGTAGCGCACCTGCTTTGGGAGCAGGGTGTCGCAGGTTCAAATCCTGCCGCCCCGACCAATCGCCTGCCTCCGCCGGCCGCGGGCGCCGGCCTCACGGCGGGGCGACCCGCCGCTCCTTGCGGAACCACCCGGCGAGGTCCGGCCGCCGAGCCGCCAGACCCGCTCGACGGGCGCCCGGCCCCGGACCGCCATCCGGCCGCACGACGCCTCCTCGCGACCGTCGACGGTAGGTCCGGGCTTCCTGAGCTTCGGCACCGCGGCCGTGGACGGCCGATCGCCTCAGCTCCCCCCGCCGACCTCGTCGCGGTAGGCCTTGCGACTGTGGTCCGGGACCGGTCCGAAGTCGGGCTTCACCGGCGGATCCGTCGCGTGCAGCCGCATCACCTCCTCGATGGCCCGGTCGAGCTGGGCATCGACGCCCCGGGCGATCTCCTGGGGCAGGCTGGGGACCTCGATGTCGGGCTCCACGCCCCGGTTCTCCAGGCCCCAGCCGCCGCGGCGATCCCACCAGGCGGCCTGGGGCTGGGTGATGAGGCCGCCGTCCACCAGCGGGCGCAGGCTGCTGATCCCCACGACGCCGCCCCAGGACCGGGTGCCGATCACCGGCGCCAGGCCCTCGAGCTGGATGGCCCGGGGGAAGATGTCCCCGTCGGAGCCGGCGAACTCGTTGGTCAGCACGACGAAGGGGCCGTTCAGCGTGCGGGCCGGGTAGGTGGAGATGCCGCCGCCCCGGGCCCGGTCGAAGCTGTCGACGGGGCGCCGGAGGCGCTCCACCAGCATCTGCGAGACCGCTCCGCCGCCGTTCCAGCGGGTGTCCACCACCATCCCCTCCCTGTCGAGCTGGGGGTAGAACCAGGTGTTGAACTCGATGAGGCCCTCCTGCCACATGTCGGGGACGTGGATGTAGCCGATCTTGCCCCCGGTCTTCTCCGCCACGTACTCCCGGTTCCGCCGCACCCAGTCGGAGTAGATGAGATCGCCCTCGGAGCCCAGGGGCCGCACCAGCACCTCGTGGGCGCCGTCGGCTCCGGGCTTGTCATTGACCGTCAGCACCACCTCCTTGCCGGCGGTGTTGACGAAGGCGGCGTAGACCGGGCGGTCCTCCGGGAAGGGCTGGTGGTTCACCGCCAGCAGGTAGTCGCCCTCCTGGATGCCCACCCCGGGCTCCAGCAGCGGGGAGCGCACGTTGTCGGCGGGATCGGCCCGGTAGATGTGGGCCACCCGGTAGGCGCCATCGGTCCGCTCCAGGCGGGCGCCGAGCATCCCGGTGGCGACATGGGGGACCTGCTTGCCCGGGTCGCCGCCGAACACGTAGGTGTGGGACGTGGACATCTCGCCGTAGAGCTCTCCCATGAGGTCGGTCAGGTCGGCCCGGCTCGCCAGCCGGGGGAGCAGCGCGGCGTAGCGGTCGCGCTGCTTCTTCCAGTCGATGCCGGCCATGTCGGGATCCCAGTAGTAGTCCCGCATCTGGCGCCAGGCCTCGTAGTAGATCTGACGCCACTCGGCGCGGGGATCGAGCTCCACCACGACGTCCGACAGGGCCACGCGGCCCTCCGCCAGCGCCGGGCCCGGGGGAGCGGCGGTCGCCACGACGAAGACCTCGCCGGGGCCCTTCAGGACGGCCACCTTCTCGCCGTTGGCGCTCACGTCATACCCGCCGACACCCTCCACGAATGGCCCGGCCTCCTTCTTCTCCAGGTCGTAGGCCATGAGCGTCAGGTTCGGGCCGCTGCCCTGGAACAGCCCCGGCATCTCGGCGAACCCCAGTAGCGGGGCCGAGAGGAAGAACAGCTTCCCCTTCGTGGCCTCCAGCCCGAAGTAGTTCCCCCGGTCCACGGGCAGCTCCACTACCCGGTCCATCAGGCCGTCCAGGTCGATCTCCACGGGCTCGAGGGTCTCCTCGTCCGCCTTCTCCTCGTCCGACTCCTCCGCGTCGGGCTTTCCGTCGTCGTCGCCGGCCTCGGCCTCCCCGGCATCCGGGTCCTTCGCCTTCTCCTCCTCGGCCTCCTCGTCCTCCGGCGGCAGGCCGGCGCGGCCCAGGAGGGGATTGTCCAGGTCGGCCTGGAGCAGGACGGCGTAGAGCCGGGTGCTCTTGGCCTCGATGTTGTCCCAGTCCTGCTGGCCCAGGTACGGGTTCGTGGCCCGGGTGCTGGCGAAGTAGAGGTAGCGCCCGTCCGGGTCCCAGGCCACGTCGCCGTCGTTCGTCGTGGGACCGGTGACCGGGTGGATCGCCTCGTTCTCGACGTCGTAGAGGTAGACCGAGCTGTAGTCGGTGATGCCGTCCACCTTGTCGTAGGCCAGCCAGCGGCCGTCGGGGGACCAGGAGTAGTCGGTGATCGCGTACTGCCGGGCCCGGTCCACCTTGCGGGGCCGGCCCCCGTCCGCCGGGGCGATGAACAGGGTCTGGCTGCTGTCCGCCCAGGCGATCCACTTCCCGTCGGGGGAGAAGCGGGGCTGGAAGCGCCATCCGGACTCGCCGGCCGCCACCACGACGGTCGCGTCGCCACGGCCCCAGGCGTCCTTCACGTGGATCGCGTCCTCGCCGGAGGCGTCGCTGAGGAAGGCCATCTTCTTCCCCTTCGGTCCGAAGGTGACCGCACGCTCCCGGGCGCCGCTGCCCCGGGTCACCGGCAGGGTGATCCCCTTCTCGACGGGCACCGAGAAGATCTCGCCCCGGGCCACCACCGCCAGGCGGTCGCCGTCGGGGGAGAGCTCCAGCTCGGACAGGTTCCGGGCGGCGTCGGGGTAGCGCACCCGGGTCAGGACCCGGTCGGAGGGCAGGTCGATGGCCAGGGCCCGCTCCTTGCGGGTGGCCGGATCCCAGAGCCAGATGTCGGCCTCCCGGGTGTAGACGACCCGCCCCTCGGGTCCCATGGCGGGCCAGCGGGCGTCCCAGGCGTCGTTCCGCGTGAGCTGCTCGAGGTCCCCCCCGTCGGGCGTGGCCGACCAGAGGTTGTAGGTCCCGCCCCGGTCGCTGAGGAAGAACAGCCGTCCCCCGTGCCACATGGGGAACGTGTCGTTGGCGTCGGAGTCGGCCACGATGCGGTAGTCCGCGCGGTCGGGGTCGCCGACCCAGACGTCGGGCGCCGTCCCGCCGCGGTAGCGCTTCCAGGTACGGTACTCGCGTTGATGGCGGTTGAAGGCGAACAGGCCGGTCTCCGGGTCGATGTCCAGGCGGGCTGCCCAGCCGATGGGCACCTTCTCGGGCTCGCCGCCGGCGGCCGGGAGGCGGAAGATCTCCGTGCTGCCGTGGGGATCCTCCCGGTTGCTCCGGAACAGGATGAAGCGGCCGTCGGGCGTCCAGCCCACGACCTCGTCGGAGGATGGGTGCCACGTCAACCGCTTCGGTTCCCCACCGGGGGTCGCCAGCGTGTAGACGTCGCGGTTGCCGTCGTACTCCCCCGTGAACGCGATGGTCCGGCCGTCGGGGGAGAACTGGGGGAAGAACTCGGCGCCGACGTGGGAGGTCAGCCGGCGCGCCGGCCCCCCGCCCACCGGTGCCAGCCAGAGGTCATCCTCCGCGGCGAAGACCACGGTGTCGCCGTGGATGTCGGGCGTCCGGTAGTAGCCTCTGTCGGCCGCGGCGGCAAGGCCGGCACAGAGCAGCATTCCCAGCAGGGTCGCGGTGATCGGTCTCATGGGGGTCTCCTCGAGAGCGGCGCGGGCGCGGAGGCCCGCCCTCTCCTGTGTACGCGGTGGGACGGACCCGGTTTCCTCCCGGCCCTAACGCCGCGGCGGTCGCCGGGGTTGGACGGGACCGCGCCCTTCTCCCACCCCGGCCGCCACGGGAGGATGCCCCGCGGGACGCACCCCGCGAACGGTGCGCGGAGGGCCCCCGGACCTGGACCCGGCCCGCGTCGGGAGCGATACTGGACCCGATGCGCCGCCACCGGACCCTCCTCGTCCTGCTCCTCGTCCTGCTGCCGCGGATGGCGGCCGGGGGGGAGGCGCCCCGCCTGGAGGCGGCGACGGAGAATGGACGCCTGCAGGGGACGCTGACGCTGGAGGACGGGGACCGCGTCCCCCTCCGCCGGTTCCACTCCTGGATCCTCCGCCTCCGGGGCGAGGATGGCGCCCCGATCCGGGCCGACCGGATCACGGTGGGCGGTGGCATGGAAGGGCACGGCCACGGTCTGCCGACCGCTCCGGAGGTCTCGCCGGCGGACGAGGCCGGTCTCTACCGGGTGGAGGGGGTGAAGTTCACGATGGCCGGCGACTGGTCGCTCGTGTTCGTGGTGTTCGAGGACGGAGCCCGGGAGGTCCTTCGATTCGACATCGTCGTCGACTACTGACCGGGCTGGCTCTCGCCACCGCCCTCGGCGGGATGGTGTGGGGGGCAGAGGAGGGCTCCGGCTCCCGGGCCGTGACGGCCTGGAGCGAGCGGGACGTCCGGATCCTGCGGTCCCTGAGCCTGGCGGCGACGGACGGGCCGCCCCCGGACCCGTCCAACCGGGTCGCCGACGACCCCGAAGCCGCGGAGCTGGGCCGGCGTCTGTTCTTCGATCCGCGGCTGAGCCGGGACGGCCGCCTCTCCTGCGCGTCCTGCCACCAGCCGGAGCGCTACTTCACCGACGGCCGGCCCCGCTCCCGGGGCGTGGCCACCACACTGCGGAACGCCCCCACGGTGGTGGGGACCGCGTACCAGTCCTGGTTCTACTGGGATGGGCGCCGGGACTCCCTCTGGTCGCAGGCGCTGATCCCCATCGAGGCGCCGGACGAGATGGGGGGGAGCCGCCTCGCGTCGGTCCGCCTGGTGGCCACGGACCCGTCGTACCGGAAGGCCTACCGGGACATCTTCGGAAGCCTGCCGGCGTTGCCGGACGTTTCCGGACACGCGGGGCCGTTCGGGGCGGGGGAGGTCCGGTCGGCCTGGGAAGATCTCCCGGAGCCGGCCCGGCGCCGGATCGACGAGGCGTTCGCGAACCTCGGCAAGGCCGTGGCCGCCTACGAGCGCACCCTGGAGCCGCCTTCCACCCCCTTCGATGGCTACGTGGCCGGGCTCCTGGCAGGGGACGAGGACCCGGGGGGCCTCGACGAAACGGCACGGCGCGGCGCCCGGCTGTTCCTGGACGAGGCGCGGACCCGCTGCCTGCGCTGCCACAACGGACCGATGCTCACGAACGGGAGCTTCCACAACATCGGCACGGGCAACCTGGAAGGGGAGCATCTCGACTTCGGGCGGGCCTTCGGGGTCCGCGCCGTGCTCCTCGACGAGTTCAACTGTCTCGGCCCCTACAGCGACGCCGCCCCGGCGGACTGCCTGGAGCTCCGCTTCCTCAACCGGGACCCCCACGTGCCCCTGGAGGGCGCGTTCAAGGTGCCGTCGCTGCGCGGCCTCACCGCCACCGCGCCGTACATGCACGACGGGTCCCTCCCGACGCTGGAGGCGGTGCTGGAGCACTACCGGCACCCGCCGACGTCCGGCGGGACCCACGAACTGACGCCGGTGGCCCTCACCGACGACGAGGCCGCCGCGCTGGTGGCCTTCCTGCGGACCCTCAGCGCCGACTGAGGTCGTCCGAACCGTACCCCTCGCAGGGCACTCTTGTTTGGAGAGATCCGGGTTTTGCCGTATATTGCCGCTTACGGCTCTCGCCAAGACGACATCGAACCACGCTGGATCACGGCGTTCGGGGGGGAACGTGCATAACCGAGTTGCCGGCGCGGCCCTGGCCGCGGTGCTCCTGCTCTCGTTCACGCCGGCCGGGGCGGCCCATACGGCCCTCCTGGAGTCGGTTCTCAGCGGCAAGTGCGCGACCGTCGCCGGCGGCTCCACGACGTCGGGGGCCGACGTCCAGCAGTCCAGCTGTGTCTACGCGGGCGAGCAGCAGATCCGGTTCGACCCGGCCGCCAGCACCGCCGGTGTCTTCCGGATGCGGTTCACCCACAGCGACAAGTGCCTCGAGGTGGCGGGCGCCTCGGTGGCCCCGGGGGCGAACCTGGAACAGGCGGACTGTGACGGCGGGACGAACCAGCAGTTCGAGCTCGTGCCGGCGCCGGCGGAGGCCTACGAGGTCGTCGCCAGGCACAGCGGCCTCCGGGTGTCGCTGGCCTCGATCTCGAGCGCCGAAGGCGTCTCGCTGGTCCAGGAGGCGGACGTCGACGGGGATCACCAGCGCTGGAGGCTCGGCAACGCGGACGGCCGGGACCCCTCGATCTACGGCCGCTGGAGCCATGTCATCCCCTGGCCCCACATCCCCGTCTCGGCCGCCAACCTGCCCGACGGCCGCATCCTGACCTTCTCGGGGTCGGAGCGGGAGACCTGGCCCAGCACCGAGTTCACGTACAGCGCCACCTGGGATCCGGAGACCGGCGCCATCACCGAGGTCACCCATGCCGGGCACAACATGTTCTGCGCGCACCTGGCGATGACCCAGGATGGCCAGGTGTTCGTCAACGGCGGCCGGAACCAGGTCAACAGCCCGTGGACGAGCCTGTTCAACTATGCCGACAACCAGTGGCACGCCATCGAGAACATGCCCGGGGGCCGCTGGTACCCGACCACCGTCGCGCTGACCGACGGCGACATGTTCACCGTGGTGGGAACCGCGACGAACCAGCGCAACCCCGACCGCTGGGACGCCAGGACCGGCTGGAAGGTGATGACGGGGATCGACTTCACCGATCCGATCCTGAGCTACGCCAGCACCCACGACGAGTACCTCTGGTGGACCCTCCTCCACGTGGCGCCTCAGGGCAAGCTGTTCCACTCCGGCCCGCTGCCGACGGTCGGGTGGATCAACACGAGCGGCAGCGGATCCTACGAGGATACGGGGATCCGGCTGACCGACTGGTACCACAAGCACGGCACCAGCATCATGTACGAGAAGGGGAGGATCCTGAACGCCGGCGGCTGGATCGCCGGACAGAACACGACCAGCAGCCCGCGCTCGATGACCATCGACCTGAACGGCCCGGCGCCGGTGATCACCGAGATCGACCCGATGAACCACGCCCGGAAGTTCCACAACGGGGTCATGCTCCCCGACGGGGAGGTGCTGGTCATCGGCGGCAACACCTCGGGGGCGAAGTTCAGCGACAGCGGTGCCGTCTACGCGGCGGAGATCTGGA
>JASFRI010000011.1:0-25863 GCA_050115015.1 Acidobacteriota bacterium | reverse complement strand
ACGCTGAAGCACTACCGCATCCTGTCCCGCCTGGGGGAGGGTGGGATGGGGATCGTCTACCGGGCGGAGGATACGCGCCTCGGCCGCACCGTGGCCCTGAAGGTGCTGCCCGAGGGCCTCGCCGGGGACGAGGACCGGGTGCGGCGCTTCGAGCGGGAGGCCCGGGCCGCGTCCTCGGTGAACCACCCGGGCATCGCCACCCTCTACGACTTCGACCGGGAAGCCGGCACCACGTTCTTCACCATGGAGTACGTGGAGGGGCGGACCCTCAAGCAGCTGCTGGAACCGGGCCCCATGGCCGTGGAGGCGCTGCTGGACTGCCTGTCCCAGGTGGCGGAGGCCCTCGCCGCCGCCCACGCCAAGGGGATCATCCACAGGGATCTGAAGCCCGAGAACGTCATGGCGGCGGACTCGGGCTTCTACAAGATCCTCGACTTCGGCCTGGCCCGTCTGGACCTCGGCGAGCGCGTGGCGGTCCAGGGCGGGACCGGCAACACGCAGATGGAGACCGTCAGCGCGAACATGACCCAGGAGGGGAAGATCCTGGGGACCTTCGCCTACATGAGCCCCGAGCAGGCGCAGGCCCGGCCGGTGGATGCCCGGTCGGACCTGTTCGCCTTCGGGAGCCTGGCCTACGAGCTGGCCACGGGAACGGCGCCGTTCAAGCGCGGCAACCCCATCGCCACGTTCCATGCGATCGTCCACGAGGAGCCGGATCCCCTGCCCGCGGTGCGGCCGGAGCTTCCCGTCGAGCTGGACCGGATCGTGACGAAGTGCCTCGCCAAGGACGTGCAGGATCGCTACCAGACCGCCGCGGACCTGGCGGCGGACCTGCGGGTGCTGCGGCGGGGGGGCAGCTCCTCCGGCGTCAGCCGGGGGCCCCTCCCCGCGATCGCGCCGCCGGGCCGGTGGCGCCTGCGGCTCCTGTGGATCCCGGCGGCGGCCGCCGCCGTCGTCCTGCTGGGGCTTGCCGCCGTGGCCCTCTGGTCCCCGCGTTCCCCGGACGGCGCCGCGGCGGTGGCCCCGCTGGAGCCCCTGCCGGCCGCGGCGACCGCGGCCCGGGGCCGCGTCGTGGTGGCGCTGTTCGCGAACCGCAGCGGTGACCCGGCGGACGGCTGGCTCGGGGAGGGGCTGCCCGAGATGCTGACCACGGACCTCGCCCAGGACGAGGCGCTCCAGGTGATCTCGACCCAGCGCCTCTACGACCTGCTCCAGGCCGGCGGCGGCGGGGAGATGGAGGACCTGGACGGCCAGAGCATCACCCGTCTCGCCCGCTGGGCCGGCGCCGGGATCGTCGTGCGGGGTACCATCTTCCGCCCGGAGGAGGGCTACCGGATCGACCTGCAGGCCTATGACACCGCCGACGGGACCGTGGTGACGGCGAGCCGGGTGGAGGGGACCGACGTGTTCGACCTGGCGGATCGCCTCGCCGACGGGCTGCGGGCGGGACTCCAGGTCTCCGCGAAGGGAGGGGCGGAGCTGGAGGACGTGACCACCTCCTCCCCCGAGGCCTACCGGCTCTACCGGGCGGGGATGAAGCACTACGAGGCGCTGCGGTTCAGGGAGGCGATCCCGGAGTTCCGGGCGGCGACCCGCACGGATCCGGATTTCCCGCTGGCCGAGCTGCGCCTGGCGACCGGCCTCCTGTGGTCGGGGAATCTGGACGAGGGGCGCCGGCACCTGGAGCGCGCCGCGGCGGCGACCGGCCGGATGCCGGACCGGGATGCCGCCCTCGCCCGGGCCCTGGATCTCCTCTACGCCGGAAAGGGTGCCGAGGGGGAACAGGCGCTGCAGGCGATCATCGAGCGCCATCCCGACGACACCGAGCCCTATGTCTGGCTGGCGTGGCATCTGGCGATGGGGGCCGACGACCCGATGGCCGCGATCAACGCGTGCCGCCGGGCCATGGACGCGGATGCCAACGATCCCCTGGCGGTGTCGGCGATGGCGGCGCTGCTGGACAGCCTGACCCTGACCGGGGAGGCCCGGGCGATCCGCGAGGAGTTCCAGGGCCGCAACCCGGATGCCGATCCCGTGCTGCTGGAGTCGTTCCGGTTGCCGGAGCCGGCCGCCGGCTGAGGCGGCCGGGCCCGTCTTCAGGAGCCGGCGGCGTACGCCTCCACGGCCCCCCACACCCGCAGGATGTTCCCCGAGAGGATCTTCCGGATGTCCTCGTCGTCGTAGCCGCGGTCCAGCAGCTCCTCGATGAGCGCCGGATAGCGGGAGACGTCCTCCAGGCCCAACGGTAGGGCGGTGACGCCGTCGAAGTCGGAGCCGATGCCCACGTGGTCGATCCCCACCAGCGAGACGACGTGGTCGATGTGATCCGCCACCCGTGCCAGGGGCACCGGCAGGGGGGGGTAGACGGTCTTGAGGCGCTCCATCTCCGCGGCGGCCTCCGGGCTGTCCTGGGCCAGATCGTGCTCCTCGAGGAAGCGCCCGAACTCCTCGTACATCTTCTGGGACTGCCGGTTCTGCGCCTCGTCGAGGAAGGCGGAGCCGAAGTTGATCTGGATCACCCCGCCGTTGGCCGCCAGGGCGCGGATCATCTCGTCGCTCATGTTTCGCTCCCAGCCGGGGGTGAAGTGACGGCAGGAGGAGTGCGACGCGATCACCGGGGTCTCGGTGATCTGCAGCACCTGCTCGAAGGTCTCGTCCGAGACGTGCGAGATGTCCACCATGATCCCGAGCCGGTTCATCTCGCGGACGACCTCCTCGCCGAAGGGGGACAGCCCGTGCCATTCCCGCTCCGTCGCGTACGACGAGTCGCAGATCCGGTTGTTCTCGCTGTGGGTGAGCGTGATGTAGCGGATCCCGCGGTCCCGGAAGTGCTCCAGGTCCGCCAGGGTCTCGATGGCCGCGCCGTTCTCCATGCCCATGGGCAGGGAGATCCGCCCGGACTCGAAGTTCTCCCGGACGTCGGCGGTGGACGTCGCCAGCGCGAACCTGTCGGGCCAGCGCTCGACGAAGCCCTCCACCATGTCGATCAGCTCGTCCGCGAGCTCCCGGGCTCCGCCGGTCTCCTGGTACTCCGCCGGGATGTAGATCGACATGAAGGGCGCGTCCAGGCCCCCGGCCCGGGCGCGGGGATAGTCGAAATGGCCTCCCTCGGTGCGCTGCGAGAGGTCCTCGTCCCCGCCGGCCCGCAGGCGGTAGGGGACGTCGACGTGGGTGTCGATCAGCAGGGTCTCCGTCGCCAGACGGGCCGCCTTCCCGGCGTTGTCGGCTGCCGGGCCGGGGCCTTCCGCCGCGCCGCCGCATCCTCCCAGCGTGGCCAAGGCCAGGCTCGCCGCGCCGAGTCGCCATCCCGCCAGGAACCGGAGAATCCTCACCGCGTCACCTCCTCGCATTGCAGACAAGACCGACAGCATACCGCCGGACGCCCTCCCGGGAAAGGGTGTCCGTCGCTCGGGTATACTCCGCGGACGGCGGCGCGACGATGCCCGCCGGGGAGGAACACGGATGAGGAAGCCCGTGACGGGCCTGCCGCTGCTCCTGCTGGCGCTGCTGCCGGCGAGCCCGCTCGCGGCCAAGGTCCGGGTCGACTACGACCGGAACGCCGATTTCGAGTCCTACCGGACCTATGCCTGGAAGGCCACCCCCGACACATCGCTGGACGAGGACTATCCGGACATCCACGCCCGGATCGTGAAGGGCGTGGAGTACTACCTGACCGAGGGGGACCTGATCGAGGACGAGGAGAACCCGGACCTCTGGGTGACCTACCACGCGCGGACCACCTCGGATCTGCGGGTCGACACCACCCAGATGGGCTACATGTACGGCGCGGGCTGGGCGTGGGACCCGTACTGGGGCGGGCCCGGGGCGATCCCCATGGTCGGCCACGCGCGCACCTACAAGCGCGGCACCTTCGTCCTCGACCTGGTCGACGCGCACACCGGCGAGATCGTCTGGAGGGGCACTGCCGAGGGACAGCTCAAGAGCGACCGCGACAAGCTGAAGCGTAGCATCGACGCGGTCCTCCGCAAGATGGTCCGCAAGTGGCGGAAGATGTACAAGGCCGACGGTCGGGAGTGATGGTGGTGGGGTCGGTAGCGGACATGGTGGACCCGTCCGCTGCCTGCTAGAATGCGTCGGGACCGTTTCGACGCGAACGAGGGAGGGAAACATGAGAAGAGCGTTCCTGCCGGCCGCACCACTCGTGGTCCTCGCGTTGCTGCTCCCGGTCGCGGCGACGGCGCAGGATCAGAAGGGGCTGATGCGCAACGTCGTTTCGGTGTTCGCCCCGCCCAGCCCCGAGGAGCAGCAGAAGATCGCCGCCACCGTGGAGCTGAACGACGAGCAGAAGCAGCAGATGAAGGAGGTCAGCGACCGGTACCGTTCCCAGGCGCAGACCCTGCGCGGGAAGTACCAGACCGCCTACGACGACGTCGTCTCGCTGATGGAGTCCACGGAGCCGGACAAGGGCAACGTCGCCGCGAAGCTCAAGAACTTCCACTCCGTCCACCAGCAGATCGTCGACGTGGAGGTCCAGTACTGGATCGATTTCAAGACGATCCTCACCCCCGAGCAGAACAAGAAGTTCTGGAACCTCTTCGCGCAGAGCCGCATCCACTAGCCGGGGCCAGGGACCTCAGGAGCCCGGCGGGACGACGCCTCCCAGGTGGATGGCGTTGAACAGCAGCTTGAACGTGGCCCGCGCCTGGGCCCGGAACTGGGGACGGAACCCGAAGAGGATCACCCGTCCCTTCCCCTTGCGGACCTCCACGAGGGCGGCCCGCCGGCGGAGCAGCTCCTCCCCCCGGATCCAGCCGCTGACCAGCAACGGCCCCTCCGGGAAGCGCGCGACCACCACCCGCGTCGCCTCGCCCCCGGGGATGCGCGTCTCGAAGGGCTGGCTCCGCGCGAACATCACCGCCGCCTCGGCGGGCATCCCGAAGCCGAGGGGGTGGGAGGTGTCGATGGCCACACGGAGCATCGATCCGGGGCAGTAGAAGCGGTCCCTGCCGACCCCGGCCAGCGGACGGGCCACGGGCAGGTTCATCTCGCCGATCGGCAATTCCGACGATCCGTCCAGGGTGATCAGCGTTCCCCCCGACGAGACGAACGCGGCCAGGGCCTTCACGCCGTCCGCGCCGATGCCCCCCTGCTGCTCCGGGGGATACTCCAGGCGGTAGCCGGGCCGGGCGGAGCGCCCCTCGACGATCGCCGCCTTCGACTGGTCCGGGAGGAGGATCACGTCGAAGTCCGCGCCCAGGTCGCCCGCCGCCATGCGGGCGTTGTCGATGGACACGTAGGGGAAGCCCCAGCGCTCCAGGACCAGCCGCGTCCACCCCTCGTCCATGGAGGGGAGAAAGCCGCGGTAGAGACCGAGGCGCGGCTGCCGGAGGGACAGGACGTCCTCGGGGGACTGCAGGTCCGTGCGGACGAAGGTCACGTGCCGGGCGGCGGCCACCTCCCGCAGCAGCCCCTCCGGGGCCGACGCGAGGACGGTTCCCGCGGGCCATGCGCGCTCCGCCGCCTGCAGGGGCGCGGCGGCCAGGCGTACCTGCGCGCCGCCCGCCAGCAGATCGTTGACCGCGGCCGAGGCTGCGTTCCCCACGGGGGACAGCAGCGCGAGCGACCCGTCCCCCTGCAGCACCCCCGGCGGCCAGGGTGCCTCCGCGAGGCGCGGCAGATCCCCCCCGGGGACCTTCGTCAGCCGCACCGTCTCCACCCCGAACAGGGACGGGAAGGACCAGGTGTTCACGTCGTAGGGGAGCAGGATCGGTCCATCGGGCTCCGAGCGGATCTCCGGGTACTCCTGGGGCTCCAGGACCTCCAGGGCGAACTGCCGGTAGGGCTGGTCCGCCGGGACGATCCAGGTGCCGGCGGGATGGAGCCGGCTGCCGTCGCGGAAAGCCGCGTCGCTCCGCCGCACCTCGACGCCGTGTTCCAGCAGCAGATCGATCATCGCCGCCGCCGCGACCGGGTCCCGTCCGCCGGCGGGGATCGCCCAGCCCGCCGGCGGCGCCGACCGGCCGGCGGCCACCGCGTCCCGCGCCATGCGCACCTGGGCCCGCAGGAGGTCCTCCCGGTAACGGGAGGCGGTTTCCAGCAGCGATCGGGTCAGCACCAGCTCGTAGTCGATGATGTCCCGGAGCCTCCACCAGCCCCCGGGCCACGGGTCCGGGAAGTTCGCCTGGGCGCCGTAGTCCGCCAGCCCCTTGATCCCCCCGTGCAGCTCCCCTGGGTCCACGTGGACCGGCGAGGCGATGCGGACCGAGGCCGCCTCCGTCAGCAGGCCGACGACGTTCTTGTACCAGCCGGTGTTCCGGGTCCCGCCAAGCCAGTAGCCGTCGAACTGCGCCGCCTGGATGACGCCGGAGTTCCCCGCCTCCTGCTCCCGGAGGGCCATCGCCGTCCCCACCCGGTCGACGAGCCGCCAGATCAGCGGGTGGACGTTCTCGCCGATGGGGTCCTTGAAGGGCGGCAGGAACAGACGCGCCCCGGTCATCCCCATCTGGTGCTCGTCCACGAACAGTTGCGGGTGCCAGTCGTGGTAGAGGAGGCGGTTGAGGAGCTTCGTCTCCGGGAGATTGAGCATGAACCAGTCCCGGTTGTTGTCGTGGCCCGCGTAGTGGTGGTAGAGGCGGGGCATGGGGCCGCCCTCGTACGCCGTCCCCACGTGCTCCCGGTACCAGGCCGTCACCATCCGCTGCCCGTCCGGGTTCAGGGAGGGGACCACGAGGAGGATCACGTCCTCCATCCAGCGAGCCTCTTTTTCCGACGGAGCCAGGGCGAGCTGGTGGGCGAGCTCCAGGACCATCTGGCTGGCGCCGATCTCCGTCGAGTGGATGTTCAGGGTGATCAGGACGATGACCTTCCCCTCCGCCACCAGGCGGGCTTCCTCCGCGGCGTCGAGACCGCGCGGATCCGCCAGGCGGCGGGCGATCTTCCGGTAGCGCGCCGCGTCCCGCAGGTTCGGACCGGAGGAGATGGCGGCCACCGTGAACTCTTCCCCGAGGGTGGTCTCGCCGAGGCGCAGCAGCGTCAGGCGGTCCGTGGCCGCGTCCAGCAGGTCGAGGTACGCCACGATCTGCCCGTAGTCCGCGAGCCGGCGGTCCGCCCCCACCGGGAAGCCGAGGAACTCCTCCGGCGACGGGACCGTCGCGGCGTCCGCCGCACCGGCCAGCAGGAACAGCAGCAGGCACGCCATCGATCTCATCGGCCCTCCTCCGCCGGCTCCCAGGCGCCGCGCTCGATGGCGTTGAACAGCAGCCGGAACGTCCCCGCCGTCCAGGCCCGGTTCTGCACCCGGAACCCCAGCAGCACGACGCGGCCCTTTCCCTTCTGCACCTCCACCACCGCGGCGCGGCGTTGCAGGTGCTCCTCGCCGCGCAGGAAGCCGCTCAGCAGCAGCGGTCCGTCGGGGTAGCGCGCCACGACCCGCCGGTCGGCCTCGGCGCCGGGGATCGTGGTGGCGTACGCGGGGCTGGAGGCGAAGTACGCGGCGGCCGTTTCGGGCATGCCGTAGCCCACGGGCTGGTCCGGGTCGACCTGGACCCGGAGGAGGGAGCCGGGGCACAGGAACTCGGATCGCGGCAGGCGATCGAGGACGTCCCGCACCGGCAGGTTCATCGTGTCGATGGGGAGCTCCCCCGAGGAGTCGAGGGTGACGAGGGTGCCCCCCTCCTCGACGAAGGCGCGGAGCGCGTCCACGCCCTCCTTCCCGATCCCGCCCCGGTAGTCGGGCGGGAGCTCCACCCGGTACGGGGCAGGCCCCTCCCGCGGCTTCCGCTCGCCGTCGACGAGGATGTCCTTCGAGACGTCCGGGAGCAGGATCACGTCCAGCCGCTTGTGCAGGTCCCCCTTCCGCACGTCCTCGTTGTGCAGGGTCTCGTAGGCGTAGCCGTGCCGCTCGAGGACCAGCCGGGTCCAGCCCTCGTCCATGGAGGCCCGCCAGGGCTGGTACAGTCCGAGACGCGGCCGGGAGACCCGCCGCCAGTCCCCCTCCGGGGCCGACGGGACGGCCTGGAAGCGCACCCCCGCCGCCCCGGCGATCTCGGCGAGCTTCGGGGCGCGGACGCCGGACACCAGGTAGGTGCCCGGCGGCCAGGTCCGGTCCGCGGCCACGGTCGCGGTGGTCGCCGTCCGCACCGTCGCCTTCGCCTCGAGCAGCAGGTTCACCGCCGTGGCCGCGGCGTTCGTGCTCCGGGACAGCAGGAAGTCGGATCCCTCCCCGACGACCTCCCCCGCGGGCCCCGGCGCCTCCCGGATCCGCTCGAGGGGGACGTCCAGCGGCTCGTCGAGCCAGGTCCCCTCGACCCCCAGCAGCAGCGGCAGCGTCCAGGCGGTCACGTCGTAGGGAGGGAGGATCTCCCCGTCCTCGGCGGCGCGCACCTCCGGGAACCGCTGGACCTCCAGCATCTCCTTGGCGAAGGCGCGGTACGGCTGGTCCATGCGGACCACGAGGGTCCCCGCCGGGAAGGACCGTGCGCCACTGCGGAATTCCTCCGGGGCGCGGTGCACCTCGACGCCGTGCTCCAGGAGCAGGGCGGCCAGCCGGGCGGCCTCGCCCGGGTCGTGCTGCTCCGGCGGGATCGCGTACGCGAAGGGCGCCTCCGTCCTGCCCTCCCAGACCGCCTCCCGGGCCATGCGGGCCATGTCCCGGAGGAGGTCCTCGCGGTGCACGGAGGCGGTCTCCAGCAGCGCCAGCGTGGCGATGCGCTCGTAGTCCATGATGTCGCGCAGCGTCCAGCGGCCTCCCGGCCACGGATCCGGGAAGTTGATCTGGGATCGGTACTCGGGGAGCCCCTTGCGGTTCCCGCGCAGCTCGTTCGGATCGACATCGATGGGCGTGGCGACGCGGACGCTGGCGACCTCCGTCAGCAGGCCGACGACGTTCTTCCACCACGCCGTGTTCATCGTGCCTCCGGGCCAGTAGCCGTCATAGGCATAGCCGTCGATGACCCCGGACCGGTCGGCCTCCTGCAGGCGGACCGCCATCTCGGTCCCGAACAGGTCCGACAGCCGCCAGATCAGGGGATGGATGTTCCCCGCCACCGGGTCCTGGAACGGCGGCACGAAGATCCTCGGCCCGGTGGAACCCATCTGGTGCTCGTCGAGGTAAACCTGCGGATACCACTGGCGGTAGAGCACGCGGTTGACGGCGCGGGTCTCCGGTAGGTTCAGCATGAACCAGTCCCGGTTGTTGTCGTGGCCGGCGTGATGGTGGTAGAGCCACGGCATCCTGCCGCCCTCGTATTCCGTGCCGAGCCACTGCCGGTACCAGTCCACCACCATCTGCTGGCCGTCGGGGTTGATCGAGGGGAGCAGGAGCAGGACGACGTCTTCGAGCGCCCGGAGCTTGCGGGGATCGTCGGTGGTGGCCAGCTCCCAGGCCAGCTCCAGGGCCATCTGGCTCGAGGCGATCTCGGTGGAGTGGATGTTGCAGGTCACCAGCACGACGGCCTTGCCCTCGGCCACCAGCGCCGCCTCCTCCTGCGGCGACAGACCGCGGGGATCCGCCAGCCGTGCCGCGATCTCGCGCTGCCGGGGGGCGTCGGCCAGGTTGTCCGGGGAGGACACCGTGAGCATCCAGATGGGCCGCCCCAGGGTGGACTCGCCGATCGACTCCATCTGCACGCGATCCGACGCCTCCGCGAGTGCCTGCAGGTAGGAACCGATCTGCTCGTAATCCGCCAGCATTCGGTCGGCGCCCAGGGGGAGGTCCAGGAACTCGGAGGGGGACGGCGGGGGGGAGGCGGCCAGGGTGGAGAGGAGGAACGGGAGCAGCGGGACGAGTCGGCGGGGCGATGGGCGCATGAGGAGACCCTCCGTGAGGCTGCGAAGACGGTACCGTGGCCCCAGTCACAAATACGGTGGCATCCGGCCGCCGCTGCATCCGCGCTGCCTTCGTTGCGCTCCCTGCGCCGTAAGACAGGGCTACGCCTCGGTCCCGCGCCTTGCCGGCGCGGCGCATCGACGCCCTCGGTGCGTCACCGTATTTGTGAACTGGACCACGAAGGCCGGATGAGCCTACGAGGTCCCCCTCGCCATCGTCAAGGCAGACGGCCGCCCCGGGAAGGCGCCCGGGCGCGTCGGCGAGGCTGGTGCACGGCGAGGGCGACGCCGGCGAGCACCAGGGCGGAGCCCGCCAGGACCCGGGGCGTCAGCGTCTCGTCCAGGAAGACGGCACCCACGAGCACCGCGACGACGGGGATGGTGTAGGCGAGCAGGGACGTGCGGGTCGCGGAGACGTGGCCGAGAAGCCAGTAGTAGAGGCTGAAGGTGACGGCGGATCCCATCAAGGCCAGGTAGAGCAGCGCCCCGATGGAGCTCGCGTCGAGAACGATGCTGCGGTGGCGCTCCGTGACCGCGGCGACGGCCCCCATGGCGATCGCGGTGAGACCCATGGGCACGGCGGTGAGGGAGACGGGATGGACTCCCCGGCCCCAGCGCTTCACGGCGACGCTGCCGACCGCGGAGGCGATGGGGGAGACGAGCATGACCAGGGAGGCCACGACGACCGGGCGGCCCCCCAGGGCGGCGAAGTCCCCGGCGAAGATCGTGGCCGCGCCGGCGAATCCCACCAGCACGCCGGTGGCGGTGCGCGGGTTCAGGCGCTCGCCGGGGAGCGCGAGGTGCGCCAGCACCGCGACGAACAGGGGGAAGGTCGCGAACAGCACCGCGCTGAGGCCCGAGGGGACCCACTGCTCCGACCAGTAGACCGCGCCGTACGAGAGAAAGAACGAGAACACGCCGTTCACCAGCCACAGCCGGCGCTCCCGGGCGTCGCGTCCGAGCGGGATCCCGCGGACCCGGGCGATGAGCAGCAGGAGGAGCGACGCGATCGCGAACCGCAGGGCGACCCCCGTGAAGGGCGGGATCCCCTCCAGGCCGACGCGGATCACGGCCCACGTCGTCCCCCAGATGAACGTCAGGACGACGAACACCAGCACCTGCATCGGCCGGCCGGTTTCGTTCGGGGAGGTCGTCACGCGGGGACACCCGGGCTGGAGGCGACCCAGGATAGAGGCGCCGATCCGCCGTGTCAAACCGGACGCCGGGAGCGGGTAGAATAGCCGGCGATGACCCTGAGCGGGATGTTCGTGCTGGCGGTGCTGCTCGCGACGCTGGTCGCGCTGGTGCTCGAGGTCGGAGGCGCGGACCTGATCAGCATGACCGCCTTCGGGCTGCTGGCTTTGGTGCCGCTACCGCAGACCTCCGGCGGCTGGGCTCCGGTGCTGGATCAGGACGAGGCGCTCGGGGTGTTCGGCAACCCGGCGGTGGTGACCGTTGCGGCGCTGTTCATCCTCGCCGCGGGGATCTCCCGCACCGGCGCGCTGGATCCCCTCCACCGCCTCTTCCGGGGCGGCCCGGGCACCGGCGAGGCGATGACGGTCCTGGCCCTGGCGGTGCCGGTCCTGCTGCTGTCGGCCTTCCTGAACAACACCCCCGTGGTCGTGCTCTTTGTCCCCATCGCCCTGCGGCTGGCCGACGAGCGCGGCCTCGCGCCGAGCCGGCTGCTGATCCCGATCTCCTTCGCGGCGCTCCTGGGAGGGATGTGCACGCTGATCGGCACGAGCACGAACATCCTGGTGCACAGCCTGGCGGAGCAGCACGGCCTCCGCGGGCTGGGGATGTTCGAGCTCGCGTGGATCGGGGTTCCCGCCTCCGTGCTGGGGCTGGGGTACATCGTGGCCGCGCGGAAGCTGCTCCCCGAGCGGGAGACCGCGTCGGCGATGATCCGGAAGGCCCGCTCCCGGGAATACCTCCTCGAGGTGGTGATCAACGAGGGCTCCCGCTACGCCGGCAAGGGGATCGCCGCGACGCCCTTCGCCGGCCGGCCCGGGGTGCACGTCCTGGAGCTGGTGCGCGGCGGCGAGGAGCGCCAGGTGCCGCTGGAGCAGATCCGGCTCCGGGCCCACGACCGGATGCTGGTGCTCGGGCCCGCCTCCCTCGCCAAGGAGGTCCGGTCCGACCCCGGGCTGCGCTTCCCGGTGGGGGCGGCGGACCCCACCGGGCGCGAGGCGCTCGTCTTCGAGGGGATGGTGGGCCCGTCGAGCCGCCTCGTGGATCAGACCGTGCGCTCGCTGCGGTTCCGGCAGCGCTACGGCGCCGCGATCCTCGCGGTCCACCGCCATGGCCGCAGCGTGGAGGAGCCGATCCCCGACGTGCGCTTCCGCTTCGGCGACATCGTCCTGATGATGGGGACGGAGGCCAGCCTGGAGCGGCTCCGGGAGGAGCCGGACTTCCTGCTGCTGGAGCCCGACCAGCCGATCCCGCGGAAGCGGGCGCCGCTGGCGGCGGCCATCGCGGTGGCGGTGATCGCCCTGGCCGCCGCGGGCCTCGCGCCGATCAGCCTGCTGGCCATCGGCGGCGCGGTGGCGATGATCCTCACCCGCTGCCTGCAGCCCCGGGAGGCCTACGAGGCGGTCCAGTGGGACCTGCTGTTCCTCATCTTCGGGATGCTCGCGCTGGGGCGCGCGATGGAGGTGACCGGCGCCGCCGCGGTGATCGCCGAGGCGGCCATCGGTCCGGCCCGGGCCCTGGGACCGCAGGGGGTGCTGGCCACGGTCCTCGGCATGACGATCCTGGTGACCTCGATCCTGACGAACAACGCGGCGGTCGTGCTGATGCTGCCGCTGGCGCTGTCCGCCGCCGCCGGGCTCCAGGGGGCCGCCGGCGCTCCGGTGGACCCGCGGCCGTTCCTGATCGCGGTGGCCCTGGGCGGCTCGGTGAGCTTCGCCACCCCAATCGGCTACCAGACGAACACCTATGTCCACGGCGTGGGCGGCTACCGGTTCCGCGACTTCCTGAAGATCGGCCTGCCGCTGACGTTCGCCATCTGGGCGCTGGGGATCTGGCTCATCCCGATGGTCTGGCCGTTCTGAGGGCGCGCCGCGCTACTGCGGCGTTCCGATGGTGAAGCTGAGGGTCTCCAGGACGTTCCCCGCGGTATCCTCCACGTCGACCGTCCACTCGCCGGTCCACGACGGAAGGACGCGCTTGCGGCTCCAGGTGCGCCACGATGCTCCCCGGACCGGGAGCCGGACCCGGGCCACCTCCTCCTCGCCGCGGCGCCAGACGTGGACGACCGACGTCTCCGCGTCGCCGCTCCCGCCGGTGATCCGGGTGAAGCAGAACAGCTCGCCCACGTCGGCGGGAAAGTCGGTTCCCGCGTCCACAGGCTCGCGCTCCTCCACCCCCCGGGCGATGGCCGCGTCCTCGACGTCCAGCGTCGTCCCCTCCGACGCGGTGGCGGGGAGCGCCGCGAGGGTGAGCAGCAGGGAGCTTGCGATGAGATGGGTAGCGCGCATGGCGTCCTCCGGGGTCACTCTCCCGTGGGACGCGGTGCGGCGCCCCCGCCGCGATACCAGCGGGCGAGGATCTCCTCCGCGGGCTTTCCCTGGGGAGTGAAGTCGTAGGGCCGGCCGACGGCCGTGCCCGGGAGCGCAGGATACCACTTCCAGAAGTAGGCCCCGGCCACCCAGTCGCGGTCCCAGAACACCTCGAAGAACGCCTGGTAGGCGTTCGCCTGTGCCGCCGTGTCGACCCGGCCGCTCATCCTCTCGTGGGGCCATTCCCAGGGCCGCACCGCCGCGTCGGCGGTGCTGCGGTAGCCGATCTCCGTGAACACCACCGGCTTTCCGATGCGCCGCTGCACCGCCTCGATCGCCGCCACCCAGGGGGTCCATCCCCGCTTCAGCGCCTCCACCGAGGGGTGCTCCCCGTCCGCGAGCGGGAAGTAGCCCTGGATGCCGATGAAGTCCAGTGCATCCCAGAACGGGACCTCGGCGAACTCCCGGTTCCAGTTCGCCGCGTAGGTCAGCCGGCCCCGGTACACCTTCCGCACCTCCCGGATCAGCCGCCGCCAGTCCGCCTCCCGGCCCAGGGTGCCGTGCAGCTCGGTGCCGATGCACAGGGCCTCCATGCCGGTGTGCTCCGCCAGGCGGGCGTAGTGCAGCAGGAAGGCCCGGTAGCTCTCGAACCAGCGGGTCCACGCCGCCTCGTCCGCCATCGCGATCTCGCCGCGCCAGGTTCCATCCCGGGCGGCCAGCCAGATGTGGGGCTTGAGCAGGGTGCGGATGTGGCGCTCCCGCGCCAGCCGGGCGGTGGTCTCGAGCCCCTCGTCGCTCTCCCCCCACCAGACCCGACCGCCGGTGGCCAGGTGCACCTCCGCCTCGTCGATGCGGCGCTGCCACCCGAAGGGCGTTTGGACGATCCAGTTCACGTGGCGGTCGACCAGCGGCTGCAGGTGCGCGGCGGTGACCGGCTCGCGCCCCCCCACCCAGCTCACCCCGCGCTGCCTCTCCGGTGCCGGGGGGGAGTCCCCCCCGGACGCGGCGGTGAGCGCCAGCAGCAGGGCGATCGGCAGCAGGTGGCGGGAAGCGGTCAACGGCGGCCCCTCCAGGGTCGGTGGAGCATCCTACCGGGTGCCGGGGCCGCGGTCCAGCGGGCACCGATCCCCGAGCCGGTCCCCGGGCTCGGCGGGTGCGGAACGGCGGCGATCAGGGGCGGGCGGGGGCGCGCGAGCGGCGCCTCCGGCGGATGCCCCGGACCACGAGGGCGACCCCGCCGACGAGCAGGGCGAAGGCGAGGATCGGGAAGAACACCGACAGCAGCGTCCCCGCCGCCGAGAGTCCGTCCTCCGCCGCGGACAGCGCGGGGTTCGCCAGCCCGCCGGTGGTGCCGGTGGAGGCGAGCCGGACGCCCGCCTTGGAGACGTGCACGGCGCCCGCCACGGTGCCGCCGACGACGATCGCCAGGATCGCGGCCCAGAGTGGAGGGAGGTCCACCAGGCCCGCCGCGGCCACCAGGATGCCGGAGGCGGGCTTCAGGAAGGTCTGGACGGTGTCCAGGGCATGGTCGAGCCAGGGGATCTTGTCCCCGAGGATCTCCAGCACGACGGCGGTGCCGAAGATCACCAGCGCCGGGGTCGACTCCATCCAGTCCAGGCCGGGCCGGAGCGTGACGACGTCGAGCCGCCCGAGCAGGCCGACCAGGAGCGGGGGGATGAACGCCCGCAGCCCGGCGGCCGCCGCCAGGGTCACGCCGGCCAGGACCTGCGCCACGATGGCGAGGTAGAGCTGCAGATCTTCCATCGCTCCGGTCCTCCCTCCCGATCGTGCCACAGGAGCGGGCGCCCCGGAAGTCGCCCGCCTGCGCACCACCATGAACGGATCGCCGCCGGGTGGGTTCCGGCGACTTGACAGGATGATATCATAAAGCTATATTTCCGATATATGAGGAGGACGATCATGATCCAGGAACGGGAAGCCAAGGGCGTCAACGGTCTGCCGATGCTGGCGATCCTGCTGCTCGGACTTCTGCTGTCCCTCTACGGGGGCATCCGGTCGATCGTGACCGAGGAGATCGCCCTGGGGGTGGGGTCGGGGATCGCGCTGCTGCTGTGCATCCTCGGGTTGATCGGCCTGTTCATCGTCAACCCGAACGAGGGGAAGGTCCTGCAGCTCTTCGGTGCGTACCGCGGGACGGTGCGGGTGGACGGTCTCCGCTGGGCCAACCCCTTCTATTCCGCGAAACGGGTCTCGTTGCGGGTTCGCAACTTCGAGACCGGCAAGCTGAAGGTCAACGACAGTTCCGGGAACCCCGTGGAGATCGCGGCGGTCGTGGTCTGGAAGGTGGTGGATACCGCCGAGGCGGTGTTCCAGGTGGACGAGTTCGAGAACTTCGTCCACGTCCAGAGCGAGGCCGCCCTCCGGAACATGGCGACCGGCTACGGCTACGTCGCCCACGAGGAGGGGGAGATCGCCCTGAGCAGCCACACCGCGGAGATCTCCGAGCAGCTCAAGGACGAGATCCAGCAGCGCCTGGCCCAGGCCGGCGTGGAGGTGATGGAGTCGCGCATCAGCCATCTCGCCTACGCCCCGGAGATCGCCGCGGCGATGCTGCAGCGGCAGCAGGCGACCGCCGTGGTGGCGGCCCGCACGAAGATCGTCGAGGGGGCCGTGGGGATGGTGGAGATGGCCCTGGACCAGCTCTCGAGGCAGAAGATCCTGGACCTCGACGAGGAGCGCAAGGCCGCGATGGTCAGCAACCTGCTGGTGGTCCTGTGCAGCGACCGGCACACGCAGCCGGTGGTCAACACCGGCAGCCTCTACACGTAAGTGTCCCGTTCCGGAAGTACGGCCACGTTTTCGCCGGCCCTCCACGTCGCTGGCGGCGTTGCCTCTCCTCCGAATACTCCCGGTATTCGTCGTCGAGGGGCCTTGCCAGCGACGCGGATCGCTAGCCGAAAACGAGACCGTATTTCCGGCACGGAACACTAAGGAGAGCGCAGGCGCCGGGGGGCGGCCCCCCGGTGCCGCCAGTCCCATGTCGAAGCGCAAGCCGTTTCTGCTGCGGATCGACCCGGCGCTCCACGCGACGCTGCAGCGCTGGGCCGACGACGAGCTGCGCAGCCTGAACGGCCAGATCGAGTACCTGCTGCGGGAGGCCGCCCGCCGGGCCGGACGGCTCGGGCACCCGGCAGGGGGAGACGACGAGACGGCGTGGAAGGACTGAGGCGCCGTCAGGCGCCCGTCCGGGGCGTCGGGACCGGCTCGGAGATCGGGAACGGCACCGAGGAGCGTAGGTGGAGATCCCGCTGGGGAAAGGGGATCTCGACGCCGTGACGGGCGAGGCACCCGTGGATCGCGTAGTTCACCCGGCTGATGAACTCGCCCCTCCGGTGCAGCATCTCCCGGGTCCAGATCACCAGCTCGAACTCCAGCGCCGAGTCCCCGAAGGCCGCCAGGCGCACGGAGGGCTTCGGGTCTTTCATCGCCTCGGGCACGGCGGCGGCCGCCTCGAACAGCGCCGTGCGCACCGCCTCCACGTCGCTGGCGTAGGCCACCCCCACCGGGATCTTGTGGCGCATCCAGTCCCCGCCGGTGCTCCAGTTGATCACCCGCTGCGAGATGAACTCCGTGTTCGGCACGATCACCGCGATGTTGTCGTTCGTCAGGATCTCCGTGGCCCGGATGTTGATCCGGGCCACCTTGCCGTGGAGCTCACCGACCTGGATCCGGTCGCCGACCTGGATCGGCCGCTCGATGAGCAGGATCAGCCCCGAGACGAAGTTGGAGGCGATGTTCTGGAGTCCGAAGCCGATCCCGACGCCCATCGCGCCGAACAGGACCGCCAGGGTGCCGAGCTGCACCCCCGACGTCTGCAGCCCCACCAGCAGCCCCAGCGCGACGAACGCGTAGCTGATGATGTTGGCGAGGGCGTAGCACAGCCCCGTCTCCAGCCCCAGCCGCGGCAGGAGCTTCTGGGCCAGGGCCCGCCGCATCCAGCGGGAGGCCAAGAACACCAGGACGAAGAACAGGACCAGCTTGAGGACGCTGGTCGCGGAGAACGCGGAATCCCCGACCGTGAAGATCGGCTGCGTCAGCCAGAGATAGACGCGCTCCATCCACGACTGCACGGTCTCGATGACTTCGGGTTCCATGGCTCGCGATCCTCGCGGGGGAGTCTACCACGGCGGCGTTCGCCCGCCGTCATCTGGTAGACTGCCGCGCCGTTCTCGTCGAGGAGGAACCATGAGAAGCTCTCCGTTCCGGATCGTGGGAAGCCTGATCCTGGCGGCGGCCGCCGCCGCGGCGGCGGGGGAGGATCCGCTTCCCGGTGTCGCCGAGGCCACGCAGGGGATGGAGAGACGGGACGGCCTGTTCCCGATCCACCTCGACCCGCAGCGAGGCACCCTCCTGCTGGAGCTGCCGCCGGCGACGGATCCCGCCGCCGGGCACCAGGTGCTCTACGTCGAGGGGCTGACCACCGGTCTCGGCTCGAACCCGGTCGGCCTGGATCGCGGCCAGCTCGGTCCGACGCGGCTCGTGAACCTCCGGAGGGTGGGCGGTCGCGTCCTCGTCGAGGAGCAGAACGTCGCCTTCCGCGCCGGCTCCGGCGACGAGGCGGAGCGGCGCGCCGTGGACGAGTCGTTCGCTCGCTCGGTGCTCTGGGCCGGCCCCCTCGTCGCGGCGGACGCCGACGGCCGGGTGCTGGTCGACTTCACGTCCTTCGTGGTGCGCGACGCCCACGACACCGCCCGGACGCTGGAGCGGACCAAGCAGGGGAGCTACTCGCTGGACGAGTCCCGCAGCGCCCTCGACCCCGCGGCCTGCCTGGCGTTCCCCGACAACCTGGAGATGGAGGCGCTGCTGACCTTCCAGGGGAAGGACCCGGGCGCCCAGGTGCGGGCCACGGCGCCGACCGCCTCGCTCGTGACCCTCGTCCAGCACCATTCCCTGCTGCGGCTGCCACCGGAGGGATACCGGCCGCGTCGCTTCGACCCCCGGGCGGGGTCCTTCGCGGTCGCGTTCCAGGACTATGCTGCCCCCCTCGACGTCCCCCTGGAGAAGCGATGGATCGTCCGCCACCGCCTGGAGAAGACCGATCCCGCCGCGGACCGGTCGCCGGTGGTCGAGCCGATCGTCTACTACGTCGACCGCGGGGCGCCGGAGCCGGTGCGCTCGGCGCTGATGGAGGGTGCTGGCTGGTGGGCCGAGGCCTTCGAGGCGGCGGGCTTCGAAAACGCCTTCCGCGTCGAGCTCCTGCCGGAGGGGGTCCATCCCCTGGACGCGCGCTACAACGTCATCCAGTGGGTGCACCGGTCGACCCGCGGCTGGTCGTACGGCGGGGGAGTGACCGATCCCCGCACCGGCGAGATGATCAAGGGGCACGTCTCCCTCGGCTCCCTGCGGGTGCGCCAGGACCGGCTGCTGTTCCAGGGGCTGGCCGGCGGGTCCGAGGTGGGGACCGGCGCCCCCGGCGACCCGGTGGAGCTCGCCCTCGCGCGGATCCGGCAGCTCGCCGCCCACGAGGTCGGGCACACCCTCGGGCTCGCCCACAACTTCGCCGCCAGCACCTACGGCCGGGCCTCGGTGATGGACTATCCCGCGCCGCTCGTGAACGTCACCGGCGACGGCGGGCTCGACTTCTCGGAGGCCTACGGGGTCGGTGTCGGCGCCTGGGACGTCCACGCGATCCGCTACGCCTATGCGCAGTTCCCGCCGGGGGCGGACGAGTCCGGGGAACTCGAGGCGATCGTGCGCGACGGCATCGAGCGGGGGTTGCGGTACCTCACCGACGCCGACGCCCGCCCCGCCGGGGCCGCCCACCCGCTGGCAAACCTCTGGGACAACGGCGAGGACCCGGTGGCGTCGCTGTCCCGGACCCTCGAGGTCCGGCGGATCGCCCTGTCGCGCCTGGGCCCGGATGCCCTGCTGGAGGGGGAGCCCCTGGCCCGGCTCGAGGAGGTGCTCGTGCCGGTCTACCTGCACCATCGCTACCAGCTCGAGGCCGCGGTGAAGGTGATCGGGGGCCTCGACTACACCTACGCCGTCCGCGGCGACGGGCAGGAGCCGCTGCGGACCCTCGACCCGGCGTGGCAGCGCCGGGCGCTGGACGTGATCCTGTCGATCCTGGATCCGGAGGCGCTGGACCTGCCGGAGCCGCTGCTCCGGGTCATCCCGCCGCGGCCGCCGGGCCACGGCCGCAACCGCGAGCTGTTCCGGGGCGACACCGACCCGGCCCTGGACCCGCTGGGCGCCGCCGCCACCGCCGCCGAGATGGTGGTCGCCGGGCTCCTGCAGCCGGAGCGGGCGGCGCGCCTGGTGGACCTGCACCGCCGCGACCCCGCGCAGCCTGGGCTGGAGCCGGTCCTGAACGCCCTGATCGACCGCACGTTTCCCGCCGGCGTCACCGACCCGCCGCGGCTCGGGGAGATCCGGCGGGTCGTCAAGCGGGTGGTCGTGGACGGGATGATCGGCCTCGCCGCCGATCCGCGGGCGGCTTCCGGGGTCCGGATGCGGGTGAACCACCGCCTCGCGGCCCTGAGAGCGAGCCTGCTGTCCACGGAGGCCGCCGACGGTGCCACGGCGGCGCTGCACGCCGCGCTGGCCGAGGATATCCGGCGCCACCAGGAGCGCGCAATGCCACCCGCGGAGCTGCCGGCCGCGGCGCCGGAGGCCCCGCCGGGGGACCCGATCGGCTCCCCCTGAGGGGGCGGCGCGCTGTCACCCCGCTGGCGGGGGAGCCGACAGCAGCCCTGCGGGCCGTGCGCGTCCCGCCGGCCCCATCGGTGAGGGATCAGAGCCGCTTCCGGAAGCAGACGATGCGCCCGACCTTCTCGTAGCCGAGCGCCCGGTGGGCCGCCTGGCCGCTCCGGTTCGAGGCCGTGGCGTCGCTGGCCATCTCCGTCAGACCCCGGGATCGCGCCCAGGCCTCCGCCGCGGTCGCCAGCCCCCGGCCCACCCCGGACCGCCGCAGGTCCGGGTCCACCCACCAGCCCTCGAGGTAGCCCACGGGGGAGGCGGCGCAGCCCTCCGCGTGGGAGCGCATCCCCGCCTCCAGGAACCCCCCGAGCCGGCCGGGCTCGCGCTCCGCCACGAGGACGACGGCGTCCCGCGGCGGGCTGGCGAGGAAGGCGTCGATCTCGGGACCGTGATCGTCCGGCGATTCCGGCCAGAGGGCCGTGCGCATCCGCAGCCACTCGGCCCGGTCCCGGCGCGCCACCGGTCGGACCCTCACCACGAATTCGCGTCGCGGGGAAGCCCCTGCATCATGATCTCCGACTGTCTCGGCGGCACCGGAGCGCGTCCGGTGCGAGGGCGCCATTCATGGGTTCTTCTCCGCCACCAGGGACGCGCAGCAGGGGCGCCTGGACGCAGCGGCTCTGATACCCGGCATGACAGATCTCGCAGGTGTTGTCGGAGGCGAAGAACGAGCCGACGACGAACTGACCGCGCTGGATGTTCCTCACCTCGCTACCGACCTCCTCCACGATGCCGCAGTACTCGTGGCCCATCGGTGTCGGTTCCGTCGGCGCATCGGTGCCGCGGTAGGGCCACAGATCCGACCCGCACACGCAGGTAGCCGGCGGCTCGTCCGAATCCCCGAGTGGCTTCTCGGCCGGCTTCATGTCCTCGATCCGTTTCGCGCGCCCGACGATCCTCCCGACCGTCATAGGAAGGGGTCGACGTGGGCCCGCTGCCATGCCGCCCTCACGGTCGTCCGCGGCGAAGGAAGTAGAAGCGAGGGTGCGCTTTCTGCACGAAACGGGGAGCGCCGCTCACATCGAATGGTTCCTCGTGGGTGATCGTCCATCCACGAAAAGCCCCTTCGATCTCTTGCCGACCTATCCCCCGCGGCAGCGGCCCTCGACGAGCCGGACAGAATGCGTACATCAGGAGCGAGGCCTCCTCCGACGCGACCACCGTTACCTCACGGCCAACCGCCCGCACCTGCTCCGGCGCGAGACCATGAACGGCACCGAAGTCCAGGATGAGGCGAAATCCCGAGCCGATGTCCATGGCGCTGAGCGACGTGATACTCCCTTCGACGAATCGAGCCTCCACGCCGGCTGCGCGCGCGCGTTTGCGGGCTGTGCGCACCGCTTTCGGCACGATGTCGACGCCGGTTACCTCCCATCCGCGTTGAGCCAGTCCAACGGACCAGAACCCGGTCCCGCATCCCAGATCGAGCGCGCGCCCGTGAGGTGGTTCTCGACCGCTCTCCTCCTGGTCAAGGAGCGAAACGGCCTGGTCGCCAATAGGAAGTGACGGCATCCGCTCCCAGGGCGTCAAGCCGATCAGGTACTGGAATCTGTAAAAGAAGCTCATCCAATCTCCCGGTGCGGCCTTGGCGGCTAACGTAAGCGAAGGGGGTGTCAGGTCGAATGATGGCCTGGGGACTCGACCCCGGCAAGTTCAAGCTGGAATCGCTGCCGAACAACGGCGAGCGGACCTCATCTGGAGAATCTCCCACGGCCTTCAGGTGCGAGAATTCCGTCCGCAGGAGTAACTCCAAAGGTGAAGAGCCGACTCCTTTCCCCATCCCGCCCAACGTCTGGTTTCAGTCGGGGGCACGTAGCTTGCAAAGGAAGCGGCGCGGCCGGCAGTCTGGAAAGCTGTGTGAGACATCGCGCCCCCGCCACCACACCGCCATGCGTGACTGGCAGGTCAATTGTCCGCCACACGACGCCAGCGAGGGGCGTTTGTCAGCATCAGCGCCCCGATCAACCCGAACAGGGCGCTGCTGTACCAACGGCGAGGGCCATCGGCAAAAACCAGCATCACCATCATCACCAGGCGGGAGATGATCCCGGTCACCAAGGCTAACCTGCTCATTCCCTTCCCGGTTGTCCTATGCCAGCGTCTGCGCGAATCTGCGTCCGCCCGCCGACGGCGGGCGCGGGTGTCAGGTCAAGGCATCACGCCCGAGCCGCGTCGCCAACTGGTGACCGTCTCGGACCCCGCTGCTCTTTGAATCGGCCGGGCGTGGAACCGAGTTTGTTCTGGGACGAGGTCGACCGGTCTGCCCTCTTGACAAGGTGCCTTCGAATAGGTGTTGGGCTGCGGACCCAGAAGATCCCCAGCTCCTCACCGCTGGACAAGTCTCAACGTTCCGTTCCCGCAGTGTCGGGCAACGGGAATGATTCAGCTGAAATCCGACTCGCACGCTCCGTATCGGAGAGATCGTATAGCACGGCCCCCGTGGCCAGGAGTGGTTCGGCCGGAATCCGCTCTAGCTCCCGGCCGATGGTTCCGAGGTAGCTTCGAATGAGGTCGGGTTCGTCGCCATCAAGCCGTACCCAGAAGAACCACGCCCGGGGCTCGCCTCGCAAGACGTCGACCTCTCTCAGGTAACCTCGCGGGTCGTCGAAATGTCGCTCCCCTTGCACCCAATCCTGGATGCCTGCTCGCTTGCCGTAAAAGGCCATGTCGTGCCGGCCCTGCGTGTAGACGTAGACTGGATCCGCGGGCCGACGCCGCTGGGCCAGGGTCGTCAGGACGGTCCGTGGTCGCACGCCGTCAGTCGCAGCGTACGGCGGCCTCGCTGCCAGCAGTATGATCGCGACGAGTGGCAACGCCATGACCGTGGACAGGATGTGGGTTGCGAGCCGCCATCGCCCGGGCAGGATCCGATGGAATCGTGTGAGACCGAGGGCAGCGAGGACGAGCAGCGGCCAGGTAGCGTGCAGACCCACGCGCTGATCGAACGGCAAGATGTGCAGGAACGCGGCCGCGAGCCCGGCCAAGGGCGGCGCCAGGAGCAGCATCGAGGGCACGATCGGTCGCCTCAATACGAGAACGAGCCCTGCGACGGCCAGCACCGCGGGCACGGCGACGATTGACTGCAGGACTGGATCTCGAGGCGGAAAGAAGACCAGCGAATGGGAGAACGCTCCGTAAAGCCTCGCGAGTCCCCAGGTCAACGCAGCGAGCGGCCTGGACGTCGGAGGGAAGTCGTCCGCCCAGAACTCGCGCATGAACTGGTCGGTCGCCGGGTCCACCAGGCGAAGGGCCACCCAGGCGGCGAAGGCGGCCCCGAGCATCCATCCCACGCCGAGACTCGCGACAGGCGCAACCGGGGGCCTGGGACTCCGCCGCCACCACGCGGCCGCGATCCACATCGCCAGGATGCCAGCCGTGGGAACCGCCGGAAACGATAGAAGAAGGGCCAGGCCTCCGAACGCTCCAGCGATGACCCCCCTCGCCAGGACGTCGGATCTTTCCAGGAACCGCAATGACAACCAGACGAGAAAGAGGCTGACCGCGACATCGCCTCCATATGGTTTGAGGCTTGAGCCGTACCAGACGAGGGCTGGGCTGACCGCGAAAACGGCCAGCGCCGCGAGGAGAGGAGCGCCTTCCGCGAATCTCGTTGAGACGCGCCAAAAGAGGAGCAGGGAGGCGATGCCCAGAATCCAAGGAGCAAATCGGAGCCCCAATTCCGAGACTCCTAGGAGCGTCGAGGAAACCTCTAGGAGAACAATCGTGCCCACCGGCGCCACTTGCCGGTGATCGAGCGGGCGATTGACGAGCTCAACGAGTCCGCGGTCCTCCACGTTACGCGCCAGTGCAAGCTCATCGTGCCACATGTCGACTTGGCTGAAGTACTGCGTTGATCGTAGCCCGATCCCGAGTGCCAGCAGGACGATGACGCACACCACCGACAGGAGTCGGTACCGGTTCGACTGGAACCCCGACGGACCGCGGTCATCACACGATTGGGAATGAGGCCTCTCCGACGATTTGGTGGTGGTCACTTCGCCCTCTCCGATTCTCGTGGTCCGCCCATCACGTCGCCGGATACGCCTCTCCGCCCGCCCAACGTTGCCTTAACCTGCGGGCGCGACGCTTGCGCAAGCAAGCGGCGTGATCGGCAGGTTCAAGGCGTTGTTAGGCGGAGGCCCAGGGATCGTAGGAGCCGAAGTTCCAAACGTGCCCTTCGGGATCGCGGCAAGAATAGCCCCGTCCCCCGTAGTCCTCGTCCTTAATCTCAATCACGACCTCCGCGCCCGCGGCGACTGCTCGTGCGTAGTGCTTGTCGGCGTCGTCGACGATGATGTACGTGCTCTGAGTTACGGCGCCACCCAGAGCGCTCGGTGGTTTCTGAAGACCGTCGAACTCGCTCGCGCGCGCGGAACCGAGCATTATCATCCCGTTCCCGAAAACGAGCTGTGCGTGGACGATGGTTCCGTCTTCACCGGGCACGACAAGGCGCTTCTCGAATCCGAACGCCTCGCAGAGCCACGCGATGGCTGCCGCTGCATCGTCGTATCGCATGGTCGGAATTACCGTCGCCGTTGTGGTCTTCGCATTGCCGGCCAATTGCTCTCTCCTGTGTGGTGCCTCGGTCCGATTCTTCCGCCTAACCCTTAGCCCAAGCCGCGGCGGGCGCCAGCGCGCCGCGAGGCATCAGCAATCTGGCTCGCGCCCGCCAGCGGCGTGAGCCTGTTGTTGGGCAGCGTGCTCACTCGCCTTCGAGGAGATCCTCGATTCGCACTTCCGATAGACCGGTGATCTCGACAAGAACGGCGACCGGATAGTCCCGATGCCGTTTGACGAACGCTATGAGCTGGGCAGCGCTCGGTTGCGAATCGATGAAAAAGACCTCCGAGAGAAGCTCCTCGACAGCGGCCAACTGTTGGGCTGGAGCCATACTCGACGCGTCCCTGCCGATGCGCAGCTCCACGCTTGCCAGCGTCTCGGGGCTTGCTCGGCTGATAGCACCTTCTTCGGGCTTTCGGGGTCCGGTGAAGCCCTCCGCAACCTCAGCGGCTACAACTCGATTCGACGTTCCCGGCCGCTTCGCAACAACGATGTGGAAGTTCCCGCCGAGATTGCCAGCGGAGTCGATCGCGACCCATTGTAGAGCATGGAACATGACTGGTTGCTTGTAGTTCGGGAAATGCGCCCCATCCGCGTCGACATACTGCGTCCCGACGTACGGCTCGACGGGTCGGCGATCGAGCCTCAATTGGAAGCGCTGAGTAACAACCGAAACACTGCGTGGTGGTCAGTCTAGGAGACTCCGTTGCGAGTTGGTAGGTTCCGCCAACTCCCGGATTCCACTTGGCTTGTGCTGGTGGTTCGCCGGGGACGGAGGACGATAGGCTGATCCGTATAGCAGCGGATCCGGCCCGGAGGGGCGCGAAGTTCCGGCCACGGTCCGGCCGGACCCCGGGCCCCCGCGGCGGCTTCGGACGCCGGGGCACCGGGCCTCGCCTGGCCCCGGGACGGGGCCGGGGAGGCCCTTGACCGCCGCCGGGGCGGGCGTGGAATCCACAGGCAGCGACCGCGTGCGCCGCGCCGAGGACCCCTGGATGGCCCCGATCCCCTCTTCGCCGGTCCCCCCGGCTCCGGTCGCGCCGCGGCTGTCCCGCAAGCTCCCGCCGGGATTCATCGTCCCCAGCGCCACCCTCACCGTCCCCGTCCGCGCGGTCCGGCGCTACGCGCCGCCGGTGGGGACGCCGCGGGTCGGCGACCTGATGTTCGGGAAGGTCGTCTACATCGGGCAGCACAGCTCCATCGAGAACCGGCACGGACACCTGCACATGCCGAACGACGGGGCGCGGGCGCTGTTCGTCTACGGCAAACTTCAAGCGCCGGACTTCTTCGAGGGGTT